>CAZUGM010000006.1:0-15863 GCA_964619915.1 uncultured Fusobacteriaceae bacterium
GATCACTTCTACCTCTGTCTCTTCTGATATTTCTAAATAGTCCACCACTGTCTGAGCCCTCTCTTCTGATAATTTTTGATTATACACAGCAGCCCCCCTGGTATCAGTATGCCCTGTTACAGTTATTTTTTTGGCTCCTTCCACCTCTGGTTTCAACTTATCCAGATCAGCTTTAGCCTCACTGTTTAACTCCCCATCATTAAACTCAAAATTAACCAGGGTATATTTCATAACAGGTTCTGCCTCTACAACTACTGGAAGCGCTTCTGTTTCTTCTGCAACAGACATCTCCTCTGCGATCATGGCGTCATTATTTTCCTCTATAACAGCTAAAGTTGTTTCACTGGGAGTCGTATCCTGTCTCATCATGTCATAAAATTCTCCCAATTTCATTCCAAACTTTATCCCTACACTGTCATGATATCCACTCTGATCCTCTCTTTTAAACTCATATCCCATATTTTCATATAAAACTTCCAGGTTAAAAAATCCGATATCTCTTCCTATACCGACTCCTACATAATGACCCCCTCTGGTATTCCCCCCGGTTATATTAGAAGCTGCGTTATATCCACCTCTTCCTACCAGATAGAACATCTCGTCCAGCATATCGTATTTCCCCACTAAATAAAGCGGCATAGACTCATTATATTCATTGTTGTCATATTCTATTCTCGATCTAAATTCAGTTCCCAGTCCATATGAATAATTTTCCCCAGAGGCCCATAGGTATTCTGCTCCCAAGGTCCATCCCTGATCTATGGATCCCCCGCTGTCACCTGCATAATCTCTGGATATGTTTCTCCAGATATCATATCCTCCTTTGATCTCCAATCCCTCTGCATAGGTTGTTGTTACCAATACCAACGCTGCCATACCAAATAAAAGTTTTTTCATCTCCTACCCCCTTAAAAACACATATTTATACATAATATTTAGATACTGTATTCACCTGGAATTTCCTTTTTATTCTACCATTTAATGAGATAAAAATTTCATCTGCAATATCAACTTTTTCCGATAAAAACTTACACATTATATTATGATATATGATAAAATATAGCTTGATAGTTTAACCTTAACCTAACATAATATAAGGAGAGCACAATGAAAAAAATACATTTAGTCCTAGTTTTTTTTATCCTAACCACCATAGGATTTTCTAACCAAATTTTATTGAAAAATCTGAGGTTTAACGGCAATCCTCCACAGATGGTTATCGATGTAGAAGGAAATGTTAAGCCTAAGTATAATATTAGTTATGATGAACACAACAGATACCTCTTTGTTGAGTTTTTAAATACAAGAGCTTCCTCTAATTTAAAAAACAGGATAATCAACGGAAGTTATGTTAAAAGTGTCAAAATAAGAAAGTACAATAATTCTACCGGTGTTTTTGTATTTTTTAAAAATAATGTAAATTACAGTGCTCGTTACTGGTCTAACCCCACAAGGTTTGTATTGAATTTTGATAAAAATAAAGCTAAAAAGGAATATACCATCGTCGTCGATGCCGGTCACGGGGGAAAAGATCCTGGTTCCAGTGGTTTTAACAGGTACCATGAAAAAGATCTGGCACTAAAAATCGCAAAATATCTCAAAAGCAACCTTCAAAAAGATTTTAACGTAATCATGACCAGATCCAACGATTCCTTTGTAAGTTTATCCGGTCGGCCAAATATAGGAAATAAAGCTAAGGCTGACTTCTTCGTAAGTGTCCATCTGAACGCCAACAACAGTTCACAGGCCAACGGAGCAGATATATTTTACTTTTCCAGAACGGAATCTGATTATGCCAAAAAAGTAGCTGCCTTTGAAAATAGTGTAGGAGATAAATTCGGAGAAAATGCCGATGACATCACCCTTATTATGGGACAGTTATTTTATAAAAAAAACAAAGAGGTCTCTGCCAAGATAGCGCAAAATCTCGTTACTTCTTATTCCAGAAGATTAAGGATGAAAAACAGAGGAGCTCATGGAGCTAACTTTGCAGTTCTTAGAGGTTTTGACGGTCCCGGAATATTGGTAGAAGCCGGTTTTATTACAAACAGCTCAGATATAAGTAAGCTAAAGCAGAGTAAATATCAGAAAATAGCTGCTGATGAGATTGCCAAGGCTATAAAACAACATTTTTATTAAAATATTAAGGAGATCAACTATGAAAGATAAAAAAAGTTTAATTATCTTAGGAGGTTCCATTGCCTTCCTTCTGATAAGTGGTATTCTTTTCTATAAATACGTCACTATGGGAGACCAGATCCCCATAAAAAAAATTAATAATCATAAAAATTTACAGGCAATTGCCAATGTTAAGATCGTAAAAATTTATACCCCCAATGATTCTTTAGACAGCTTAGTTTCATCGGATATTGAGATTATCAAGGAAGACTTTGCTTCTGAGGTAAAATCTATCTTCAACGCGATTCATGAACAGAGTAACTATCAGATTAAAGATGAAAATGGAAATTACTATCCATTTATGGATCCTGATATAAACCTGTTAAACTCCTACCTTGTAGGGGATAAACTATACCTTAATCTCAGCTCTAACACCGCTGAAAACATCCGAACCAAGGAGCAGGAACTGCTAATCATATATTCTTTGGTCAACACCTATACAAGTTTAGAGGGGATCAATAGGGTCAAAATACTTATCGACGATGTAGAGGTAAAAAAATTGAAGTGGTATAACCTTAGAACTTTTTACACTCAAAATTTAGACATTTAAAAAAGTAACGTGACGTTGCATTAGATTACGCTAGAATCTAGGTTTTACAGACTTTAATCTATAAGATGATTTTCTAGACAATGAAAAAGTATAACGGAGGTTTTTATGTTAAATCAATTATATAATCATATTGAAAAGTCCCTTCCCCCAAAAAGGTATCAACACACTTTGGGAGTCATAGAGGTAGCTGTCTCTTTGGCAAAACAATATAATATCAACGAACACTGTGCTGAGATCGCAGCTCTTCTGCATGATGTATCCAAATGTATGACTTTGGAGGAATTGCATACCTATGTAGAATGTGATGAAACTTTAAAATACTATGGAGATATGGGGGAACTGCTCCATGGATTTGCAGGGAGTGTTTATGCAAAAAAAGAATTGGGAATCCATGATGAAGATATCCTCAGTGCCATCAAATACCACACCATCGGCAGGAGGGGCATGACAACTCTGGAAAAGATAATATATATAGCCGATGCCGTAGAACCTAACAGAAACTATCCTAATGTAGAATTAATTAGGGAAAAAGCAAAAACTTGTATCAATGACGCTATCCTGCTTGAGGTAGATAGAAAATTAAAACATCTCCTAAAGATCGATGCTCCTATCCATCCAAACACTGTGGATATGAGAAACTGTATCCTGGGAGAATTGAAGAAATAAAGGGAGAAAAAGTTATGAATAAAAACGATGAAAAAAAAGTTTTAGAACTTTTCAAAAAAGGAAAGGGAAAAACTTTAAGTGAGATCACCTCTTATATGGGATGGTCTCCTAAATTAAAAAAACAAAATAGAGCTTCTTTAGATAAATTGGTTGAATTGGGAGATCTTATCTTAAGTAAAAGGGGAAAGTACAACACCCCTCAAAATTTAGGATATATTACCGGAAACCTGGAGGTAATAAAGGATAGATTTGCATTTGTTGATACGGAAGATTTTGGTGTATTTATCCCTAAATCTAAATTTAATGGTGCATTCAACGGGGACCTCGTTATGGTACAACTTTCCAATGAAACTTCTGGAGCTAAAAAAGAGGGAGAAGTAGTAAAGATTTTAAAGAGGGAAAAAAATACCATAATCGGTATCTACCAGGCCAATGAAAGATTTGGTTTTGTAGTTCCTACCCATTCATTTGGAAACGATATATTTGTCCCAAAAAGATTTAATGGGGGAGCCCACAACGGTGAACTGGTGGTCTGCGAGATCATCTCTTGGGGAGAAAAAGATAAGAAACCCGAGGGTAAGATCATGGAAAGAATCGGGGATCCCTATGATACCAACAATATGATCGAAGCTCTTATCATCAGAGAGGGACTGTCTATGGACTTTTCTCCTAAATTGATTAAAAAGGCAAAGGAATTAAGTGACCAGCTTTCAAAGGAAGAGATTGCAAAAAGACGTGATCTGAGAGATCTGCCTATCATCACCATCGATGGAGATGATGCCAAGGATCTGGACGATGCTGTCTATGTGGAAAAATTAGAGAATGGAAATTTCAAACTTATAGTCTGTATCGCCGATGTTTCCTACTATGTTCCATTTGGAAGTGCCCTGGATATGGAGGCCCGTAAAAGAGGTAACTCAGTATACCTCGTAGACAGAGTAATACCTATGTTCCCAAGGGAGATCTCAAACGGATTATGTTCATTGAATCCCCATGAAAATAAGTTTGTATTTACATGTGAGATGGAGATAGACAACAAGGGGCAAGTAATAAACCACGAAACCTATAAAGCTGTAATTTCTACCGCACATAGGATGACCTATGGAGGAGTCAACAAGATCTTAGCAGGGGATAAAGTTTATACAGAGGAATATAAAGATATAAATAAGATGGTCTTTGAGATGTTGGAATTATCCCATATCCTCAGAGGATTAAAATACTCCAGGGGAAGTATTGATTTTGATATCCCAGAGGTAAGAGCGGTCTTGGGAGAGGATAAAAAAGTAGAATACCTAAAAGTAATTGAAAGGGGCGAATCTGAAAGGATTATAGAGGATTTCATGATTGCAGCCAATGAAACTGTTGCTGAAAAGATATTCTGGATGGAACTGCCATTCCTATACAGAACCCATGAAAAACCTGATCCGGACAGGATCACTGCACTGAATGATTCCATTAAAAAGTTTGGATACAACCTTCACGGACATGAGGAGTTACATCCTGGTAAGTTCCAAAAAATAATAGAGCAGTCCAAAGAGGATGGTAACAGCCAGATCATCCATAAACTTATCCTGATGAGCTTGAAACAAGCCAGGTATACAGTGGAGAATACCGGACATTTCGGATTATCTTCAAATTATTATGCACATTTCACTTCTCCAATCAGGAGATATGCCGACCTTATGGTTCACAGAGTTATCAATGAAACTCTCACAGGTTATCCAAGTAAAAAAACTATAAAGATGTTTAAAGATGAGATGGCTGCCATTGGATCACATATCTCAAAAACAGAGAGAACGGCTATGAAGTTAGAATCTGAAAGTGTAAAGATAAAGATTGTAGAATATATGCTGGATAAGATCGGCGAGGAATATAAGAGCAGGATTATCGGGTTTAATAAAACCAAGATATTCTTTGAAACTGAGGAACATGTAGAGTGTTTCTTTGACGGAGTTAATTCTCCTAACTACTTTACCTTTGATGAAGTCAACTATACTATGACAAATGAAGACACAGGAGAGACCTTTAAATTAGGTGATAGTGTAGATCTATCTATAGTTCGTGCCGATCTCAGTGAATTAGAGGTAGAGGTAGTTCCGACCCAGTACTTAGACCAATACAGGGGACCTAGACAATATAGAAAAAAATATTAAAAAATATAATTTTTATTAGACCCAGTAAAAAAGGTTAGGATATTTCCTAGCCTTTTTTTGTACCCTTAAATTAAAAAGCCTAGTTTTTCATACTTTCGTAACAAAAAAATTGACATTTAAGGAGTGAAACGTTATAATTCTTAAAAATTAATAAAAAGAGTTAAAATAAAATCCCATGAATAAGTAAAAAAATAATTATTAGACATAAACTAAAATTTAACATGAGGTGGTAGACAATGGAGAGATATATTTCAAAAAGAATTATGAAAGTACCAAAATCGTTTCTAGGTGAGATCTTTAAACTAGCTGCAGATAAAGATGTAATATCTTTTGGAGGAGGTCTCCCTAATCCTGATTTTTTCCCAATAAAAGAGATGAAAAATGCCTGTAATGTAGTCCTTGATAATGACGGTGAAACTGCTCTCCAGTATAACATTACAAAAGGATGCACACTTCTAAGGGAATATATTGCCAAAAGATATAAAGAAAAGGAAGGGTTTGATGTAAGTCCAGATGAGATCCTAATAACTAGCGGCTCTCAACAGGGGTTAGACCTTATAGGGAAGACATTTATAAATGAGGGTGAGAATGTTTTAGTAGAAAAACCAAGTTATTTAGGAGCTATCGAGGCTTTTTCTATATACGAACCTAATTTTTGTGAAGTTGCTCTAGAAGATGACGGTGTTGATATAGATGATTTAAATGAAGTCATTGATAATAATAAGATAAAGTTATTTTATGCTGTCCCAAATTTTCAAAATCCTTCGGGGATAACTTACTCTGCTCAAAAAAGGGAAGAAACAGCAGAGGCCTTAAAAAAACAGAATACAATTTTGATAGAAGATAACCCCTATGGAGATCTAAGATTTATAGGAGAAAAAGTTCCATCTATGAAAAAATATTATGATAACACTATCGTTCTAGGTAGCTTTTCAAAAATAGTTTCCCCATCCTTTAGGATGGGATGGATCTATGCAAAAAAAGAGTTTATTGATCAATTAGCCGTTGCAAAACAGGCATCAGATTTTCATACAAACTATTTTACACAGAGGGTAATGCACCAATATCTAACTGATAATAGTATCGATGATCACCTTAAAAAGATCATTAAATCTTATGGTGATCAAAGAGAAGCTATGATAGATGCAATTGAAAAATATTTTCCAAAAGAAGTTGTCTTTACAAAACCAGAAGGTGGGATGTTTTTATGGGTAACACTGCCAAAAGATATGAAAGCTATCGATCTATTTTATAAAGCTGTAAAGGAAAATGTAGCCTTTGTTCCAGGTTCCCCATTTTATGCTGGGAAAAAAGTTGAAAACACATTCAGACTTAATTATTCTAATGTTGACAAGGACATGATCGATATTGGAATGAAAATCCTAGGAAATCTAATAAAAAAAATGATGGAAAAATAGAAGATATTGAAGAGTTCTATTTTTGTTTAAATAGCCATTAAAAATAAAAGAAAGGCTTTTAGAATAAATACTCTAAAAGCCTTTCTATATTTAATAATGATAATTAAGATTTCAATGAAAATACAAAAAATTTCATACTTTTCAAATTTTCATAAAGAATCTTTTTTATCCCATTATTTTTTCCATTAACTCATCTGAGATATCAAAGTTAGCGTAAACATCGTTTACATCTTCGTTATCTTCCAATGCTTCATATAATTTCATAACTTTTTCAGCCATTTCCTCATCTTCAACTTTTACCATATTTTCAGGAAGCATTACTATCTCTGCTTCTTCATACTTATACCCGGCTTCAGTTAAAGCATCTGCTACAGTTTGTAATTCAGTAGGATCAGTTAAGATCTCAAATGTATCATCTTCTACAATCAGATCTTCAGCTCCCATCTCTAGTGCTTCCATCATAAATTCATCGGCATCTAAACCTTCAGAATTTAATATGATTTGACCTTTTTTATTGAACATCCATGCTACTGCACCGTCAGATCCCAGGTTTCCGCCATTTTTAGCAAAATTTGATCTTACAGACGATGCAGATCTATTCTTATTCTCAGTAACTACTTCTACGATAAATGCAGTTCCACCTGGACCATACCCTTCATATCTGATCTCTATGTATTCAACACCAGCTAATTCTCCGGTACCTTTTTTTATTGCTCTATCTATATTATCCTTTGGCATACTCTGTTTCTTCGCCTTTTCTAGTGCTAATCTTAATCTTGGGTTAAAGTTTATGTCTTTCCCCCCCTCTTTTGCTGCTATTGTTACCTCTTTCGCTAACTTTGTAAACAACTGAGCTCTCTTTTTATCTTGAGCTCCCTTTCTATGTTTAATATTAGACCATTTACTATGCCCTGCCATCACACTTACCTCCGCTTATTAGTTTCTTTTATATAACCTAATAATTTTATCATATTTGGAATAAGTTATCAAATTCACTCTGTTTTTTATGGATTTAGAGTTATGAAATTAAACTGCCTGTATTTTTATAAAATAACTAAAAAAATAAAAATATTAACAAAATAACTCTTGACCATAAACTACCTCTAGGGTTTATAATATGTTATAAATCAAGTTTTTACCAATAACATCAAATTCTATTATAGATATAAACATCCAAAGGGGCGAAAAACATGAAAAAAGATATAAAAAAATTATTTTTAAAATACACCATTCCAGGTGTTATAGGGATGATCGTAACATCTCTGTATATAGTTGTAGACGGAATATTTATAGGTAAGGCGGTGGGAAGCGACGGTCTGGCTGCTGTAAGCATGGTAGGTCCCCTCACTTCTTTAACATTTGCACTGAATATAATGATTGCCACGGGAAGTGCCACTATAGTAGCTATAAAGATGGGAGAAAAAAAAATCCATGAAGCCAGTAAGATCTTCAGCTTCTTTGTACTTATGCTTATCTTGGGAATCGGCGGAATAAGTTTTTTAGTTCTGGTATTTCCAGAACAGACCGCTATTTTCCTAGGAGCTGCCGGCGATCTAAAACCCATGGTTATAGAATATATGAAGATAATCATGTATTTCAATATCTTCTATATGGGTACATATTTTTTAGAGATCTTTGTCCGAACAAATGGAAGGCCTACCTACTCAATGAGTGCATTGATAACAGGGGGGATATTAAATATAATTTTAGATTATATCTGGGTTATCCAGATGGGCTATGGCCTCAAGGGGGCGGCCTTTGCAACTGGAATATCCCAAACTGTAGCCTCTACAATACTTATTCTTGATTTTTTTAGAAGTGACAGCCAGCTGAAATTTGTAAAACCTGATTTTTCCCTCAACCTCCTCTTTAGAGGGATTATCAATGGATCTTCAGAATTTGTCAGTGAGATCTCTTTGGGATTTATAATATTTATGTTTAACCTCATCATTATGAGAGAGGTCGGTAAGGTGGGAGTTTCCGCTTTTAGTATTATAAACTATGTCAACACCGTGGTTTTCGCTATTCTTTTGGGGGTTTCCCAGGGGATACAGCCAATTATAAGTTATAGTTTAGGAGCAGATGAAAGATATGTGATTAAAGGCATATTTAATCTGGCTGTAAAAACAGTTTTTATCATTGGAACTGTCGCTTTTATGTTTATGTTTATATTCAGCGAGGAGATCATCGGGACTTTTTCTAAGAATAAAGAACTCCTTATATTTACAACTAAAGCTGCCAAGATCTACTGTTTTGCTTATTTTTTAAACGGTATCAATATGGTCATGTCAGCATATTTTACAGCTATTGAAAATGCTGCACTCTCTGCTTTTATCTCAGGTCTCAGAGGTATAATATTTGTTCTCATGGGGACTACAATCTTTCCTCTGATCTGGGGGATAGACGGTATATGGTTTACAATGCCTGTGGCAGAGGTTCTCACAGCTTTTATAGGATATAGATATATTAAAAGATGCAAGGTCTTGGATCTAAAAGCTGCCTAATATCTATCAAAAAAGGAGGAGAATTCCGTCAATTCTCCTCCTTTTATTTTTATAGTTATAGTAAATTATCCCCGTCTGGATACAACGTCACGTTACGTTATTTGCTTACCTGCTTTATATACCTGTACATTGTGGCTTCTGAGGTTTTTAACTTTTCGGCTACCTTGGCTACCGATCCCTTTATCAAAAATACCCCTTTTAAATTTAACTTTTTAGTTATCTCTATCTTCTCCAGATGATCCATCCTGTCTACAGGGATCCTGGAATCTGTAATAACTTCATTTATTATGGAGTCCATAATATCTTCAATAGAACTTTCAAAACGTTCCTCTTCCCTGTCCTCTACGATATTATTTCCACCATAGTTGATAAAACTCTCCATCCTTTTTTTCAGTTCCACAAAATTTGAGATATCGGTATTTATCCCGAATAAACCTATGATGTCTTCCTTCTCATCCCGAATAAAATATGTGGAAGTTTTAAGTTGTCTTCCATCCTTTGTTTTTCCGTATAGAAGCAGGTATTTTTTATCACTATTTCTATTTTCTTTTATATGCTTAAAGGAAAGATCCGCCAATGGTCCTCCTACCTTTCTTCCAGAAATATGCCCATTTTTTATAGCTATTATTGAATTATTTATATTTCTTACATCATGAAGCACAACCTCATAATTAGGTCCTAAAAAATCAGCTATAAAATTAACCAGATGTATATAAGATTTTAATTTAGAATCTACCATAATCATTTCCCCCCTTAAATATTATAATTTATTTTACCATAAAAGATTTTTTTGCCATAGAAATTAATTTCTACAGGAGATTTCCCCGTGCAATAACAGTGCATATATGATATAATGTATAGTATTTTAGAATGATTATTTTAGTGTAATGTATTAGAGGGAGATAAATATGTTTTTACCAACTACCAGAGAAGAGATGGATAGATTAGGCTGGGATTCTTTAGACATAATCCTGGTTTCTGGTGATTCCTATGTAGACAGTTCATATAACGGAAGTGCTGTTATAGGAAAATATCTGTCAAAATATGGATTCAAGGTGGGAATAATTGCCCAACCAGATATAGATAATAATGAGGATATCAAAAGGTTAGGAGCCCCCAACTTATATTGGGGAATCTCTGCCGGATGTGTTGACTCCATGGTGGCAAACTATACTGCTACCAGAAAAAGAAGACAGAAAGATGACTTTACTCCAGGTGGATTAAATAACAGACGTCCTGACAGAGCCACTATTTCATATACAAACCTTATAAAGAGAAATTTTAAGGAGACACCTAAACCGATTGTCATCGGTGGAATAGAAGCCAGTTTACGTAGAACTGTCCACTATGATTTTTGGACAAATAAATTACGTAAATCCATATTATTCAATTCAAAAGCCGATATACTTTCCTATGGAATGGGGGAAAAATCCATGTTAGAACTGGCTCATGCCATTCAAAACGGAGATGATTATACCAATATTCGTGGGATCTGCTATATTGCAAAGGAACCCAAAGCCGGATATTTAGAGCTACCTAGTTTTGATGAATGCAAGGCTGATAAACACAAATTTATAGAAGCTTTTGAAAAATTTTATGTAAACAACGATCATATTACAGCTGTAGGGTTATCACAAAAACAAGATACCAGATATCTGATCCAAAATCCCCCATCGATCATTCCTTCAACTGAGGAGATGGATGAGATCTATGGATTGGAATATGAGAGAGCTCTCCACCCATACTATAAAAAGATGGGAGAAGTAAAGGCTCTCGATACTATCAAGCATTCAGTTACTACCCACAGAGGGTGTTATGGTGAGTGTAACTTCTGTGCCATTGCAGTCCATCAGGGTAGAACTATCACCGAAAGAAGTGTGGATTCCATCGTAAAGGAAGTAGAAGATATCTCCACAATGAAATCATTTAAAGGATATATCTCTGACCTGGGCGGTCCAACAGCCAATATGTATGGAATCGAATGTCTGAAAAAACAGAAATTAGGAGCCTGTAAAGATATCAGGTGTATGTATCCTAAAACCTGTAAGGTCTTAGATGTAAACCATAATAAACAGTTGGAATTACTGGATAAAGTAAAAAAAGTAGAAGGTGTCAAAAAAGTGTTTATAGCTTCTGGAATAAGATACGATCTTATTATGGATGACAATAAATGCGGTTCCCTATACCTTGAAAACTTAGTTAAAGACCATGTATCGGGGCAGTTAAAGATAGCTCCTGAGCATACTGAAGATGAGATCTTAGGTCTTATGGGAAAACAGGGAAAAGATGTACTAAAAAGATTTAAAAATGAATTTTATAAGATAAACGACAGACTGGGGAAAAAACAATTTTTAACTTACTACCTGATTGCTGCTCACCCTGGGTGCAATGAAAGGCATATGAAAGATCTCAAAAGGTTTGCCAGTCATGAATTGAAGGTTAACCCTGAACAGGTTCAAATTTTTACTCCTACCCCATCGACATATTCTACCCTTATGTATTATACTGAGATAGATCCATTTACAGGAAAGTCTATGAAAGTAGAAAAAGACACAGCCAGAAAGTATAAACAAAAAGATATTTTAATCGATAAAGATGCCAAAAATGGATATATGGGAAATTCTTATAATAAAAACCATAAAGGGGCTAAAGACAATACAGCCCACAGTAACGGGAAAAATAAAAAAACTAATAAACCCAAGAACAATAAGTTCAAGGGTACAAATAAATTTAAGAAGAAAAAATAACCCCCTCTCCTTCTTATGTTTCTCCTTCACATCGTAAGAGTTACTTTTATTAAAAGTAAATTTTTAGTACTAGTGAATCGAGCGAAACAAGGCAGGTTATATAAGTTATCTTTCTCCCTACGAGGGAGAGAGTACCCGTCAGGGTGAGTGAGGGTCAGAGTTAAGGAGGAAATAAATTATGAAACCAATAGTTGCCATAGTTGGTAGACCAAATGTTGGAAAATCTACTCTATTTAATAAATTAGTAGGAGATAGAGTAGCTATCGTTGATGACCAGCCAGGTGTTACAAGAGACAGACTTTATAGAGAAACTGAGTGGTGTGGAACAGAATTCATCTTAGTAGACACAGGTGGATTAGAGCCTAGAAATAACGACTTTATGATGGCTAACATCAAAAAACAAGCTGAAGTTGCCATGAACGAAGCTGACGTTATTCTATTTGTTGTAGATGGAAAAGCCGGAGTTACTGCCTTAGATGAAGAGGTAGCTTACCTTCTTAGAAAGAAAAATAAGCATGTAATCTTATGTGTAAACAAGATCGATAACTTCCAGGCTCAATTAGAAGATACATATGACTTCTGGGGATTAGGATTTGAAGATTTAGCTCCTGTATCAGCAGAGCACAAGGTAAACTTAGGAGATATGTTGGATACAGTTGTAGAGCATATCAATAAGTTAGAATTACCTGAAGAGGAAGAGGGAATCAAGATTGCCCTTATCGGTAGACCAAATGCCGGTAAATCATCTTTAACTAATAGATTATTGGGAGAAGAGAGAAGTATCGTCAGTAATATCGCCGGTACTACCCGTGATTCTATCGACTCATCTTTTGAGCACAACGGGGAGAAGTATGTACTTATAGATACTGCCGGTATCAGAAGAAAATCAAAAGTAGAAGAAGATTTAGAATATTACTCTGTACTTAGAGCCATTAAGAGTATCAAAAGAGCCGATGTTTGTTTTATGCTACTTGATGGTAAGGAAGGTCTTACTGAACAGGATAAAAGAATCGCAGGTATTGCATACGAGGAACAAAAACCAATCGTTATCGTTGTAAATAAATGGGATATCGTAGAAAAAGAAACTAAAACTATGCACAAGATGAGAGAATATTTAAGGGTTGAACTACCATTCTTAAGTTATGCTCCTATCGAATTTGTATCAGCTTTAACAGGTCAAAGAACATTAAAATTAATCGATCATGTAGACTTAATTCATGAAGAATACCATAAGAGAATCAGTACTGGATTATTAAATACTGTATTAAAAGAAGCTCTTGTTCTAAATGCTCCTCCTACTAGAAAAGGTAGAGTTGTTAAAGTTAACTACTGCTCACAAGTTTCATCTGCACCTCCTAAATTTGTTATATTCTGTAATCACCCGGAATTATTACACTTCTCATATATTAGATATATAGAGAATAAGTTTAGAGAAGCCTTTGGATTCGAAGGTTGCCCATTAAACTTTGTAGTTAATAAAAAAGGAAGCTAAAAACCAAAAGAGATTCAAAACCATAGGTTTTGAATCTCTTTTTTAATAACCAGATTATTTTTTTAATATATCCTTTACAGGAACATTTACTATCAATGCTCCCTTATTCCTGTTTTCAGTCTCCACATCAAACTGAATATTGATCTCTCCCTGCTCTATCTTTATATATTTTGAGATAACCCCAATCAATTCATCTTTCATCTCATTTAAAACGGTATTAGAGATCAATCTCCTGTCATGGATTAAAACTAATTTTAATCTGTCTTTGGCCACTGCACTAGATTTTTTTCTTCCAAATATTTTTTCAAACATATCTATCACCCTGCCTATCTAGAAAAGAAGTTTTTTAATTTACTGGCAAAACTTCTTTTTTCATCTATATTTAAAAATGGGATATCTTCTCCTACTATCCTACCTGCAATATTCATATATGCCTTTCCTGAAGGTGCCAGAGCCTTTACAGTCACAGGTTCCCCTCTATTCGTAGAGATGACTATCTCCTCATCATCCGGTACCACACCGACAATATCAAGTCCCAATATATCTACAATATCATCCATATGCAGCATATTTCCCTCATTGATCAGCTTCATCTTTACCCTGTTTATAATAAGTTTAATCTCTCCCATCTCACTGGCAGCAAGGAGACCTATTACCCTGTCAGCATCCCTTATGGAAGATATCTCCGGAGTTGTTATTATCAGTGCCTCATCTGCTCCCACTATGGCATTTTTAAATCCCTGTTCTATTCCAGCCGGACAGTCGATCAATACGTAGTCAAACTTTTCTTTTAACTCAGCTACTAATTTTTGCATCATATCTGTTGAAACATCCATCTTGTCATTTGTCTGGGAAGCCGGCAATAAAAATAATTTATCATATCTTTTATCTTTTATCAGTGCCTGCTTTAATCTGCAGGTTCCCTCCATAACATCCATAGAATTATAAACTATTCTATTTTCCAACCCCAATATTACATCTAAATTTCTCAGACCTATATCAGCATCCATCAACACTACACTATTACCATTTTTGGCCAGGCCAACTCCTAGATTGGCTGTGGTCGTTGTTTTTCCTACTCCACCTTTTCCAGATGTAACTACGTATACTTTTCCCATATCTGAGTTCCTCCTAAGTTGTGACAATATTTTTCAATGATTTTCTTGTTAATTTATCTATTATTAATATATTATTTCTCAAATAGGCTATATTATTTTTATTTCGTATAATCTGTTTACTCCGAAATAATATATTGCTGCTGTAATTTTTAAACAGAACTTCGTCTATCTTCAATTGAAATGGATTCATATTAGAAGCCACAATGAATGCTTCATCGTTGCCCTTTATTCCGGCATGAGCCACACCATTTAAAGTTCCTATTACTACTATATTTCCTTCGGCTTTAACTATAGATCCCGGATTAACATCCCCCAGCACCACAACATTCCCTGAATATTCTAAAACCTCTCCAGATCGGAGTGTTCCAACATGAAATTTAGTTACCCCTTCATTTACTATATTGGTCACCTTTTCTACTTCTTTTGAACCTAGTTCTTCTCCATCAGTTACAAATAAAATATTAATATCAGTTGTTTCATCTAAAATATTCAACAATTCTAATTCTTCCTCTTCATTCAACTCTCTGCCTTTAAACTCAATAATTGCTTCATAACCCATCAATAATTGCTTGGATTTTTTGAGTTTTTCCACAAAATGACCCTTTAGCTCCTGAAAGGGAATTGAAGGATTTAATATTATTATCAACTTACCATTAGTTCCCTTAAATATCACATCATTTCCCATATTTTCCTGCCTTCTAGTAACTTTTTATATGTTTTTTTACTTTTTAATCACACTTATCTTCCATTTTTTTCAAGGTTTTTTCAATGTTTCTTACTTTTTTATTCATCTCATTTACTCTGAATTCCAAAGAATTCAGGATCCAGAATTGGAAATGGCTGACTTTTTGTGCCTCATGAATCATCCAGGCTATCTTTAATACAACCAGTAATATCGCTGCTGCAATCTCAATTTCCAAGGACCCAGGGCAAGAATCAGCAGGTTTGCCCCCAGGGCGATTTTTTCTCCCGGGGAGAGTGTGCCTTGCCATTGTGGGTCAGTCTCCCAGATCGGATGCTCGATTGCGGTCCCAATC
>CAZUGM010000006.1:15873-17482 GCA_964619915.1 uncultured Fusobacteriaceae bacterium
GGCTATCTTTAATACAACCAGTAATATCGCTGCTGCAATCTCAATTTCCAAGGATATTTTTTTTAGTACTCCTCCAAAAACAATAAGTGCAAACAATATCCCAAAAAAAGCTATATTTATCAAACTATTATTTGAATTTCCCTTAGTCCCGCCAATCTGTCCAACTATACTGCTTATCCTGTCTTTTTCTTTTTTAAAGTCGTTCAGTTCTTGCTTTAATTGATCTTCACCCTTCATAGTTCCCCCTCATTTCAATTCTTGATTAATTTTACAGAATCTGCCACCTTTAATGCTCTCACTGTTTCCTTAACTTCATGAACCCTGATTATAGAAGCTCCATTATAAGCTGATATCACTGCCACCGCCAGGTTACCTTCCAACCTGTCTAAGGGAGGCGTCCCCAATATGTCTCCAATAAACCCTTTTCGAGAAGCACCTATTAATATAGGATACTCCAGTTTTTTAAATTCACATAGTTATTTTATTATTTCCAGGTTGTCCTGGAAGGTCTTACCAAATCCAATTCCCGGATCTAATATTATATTTTTAGGAGATACTCCCGCCTTAACAGCAATCTCCACACTTTCTTCCAGACTCCCCTTTATATCTTCTATTATATTATCATATTCAGGGTTTTTCTGCATATTTTTAGGATCTCCCTGGATATGCATAATTATAACAGAAACCCCATATTTCGCTACTACTTTAGCCATATCGGGGTCCCCTTTCAATCCTTTTATATCATTGATGATGTGTGCTCCTACTTTGATACATTCCTCAGCTACACGGGATTTATATGTATCGATGGATATAGGGACATCCACCTCAGTGACCAGTCTTTTTATTACAGGAAGTATTCTTTTTAATTTTTCCTCTTCCTCTATGTAAGCAGCTCCGGGTCTTGTAGATTCAGCTCCTACATCGATTATATCCACTCCCTCTTTCACCATCTTCTTGGCTCTTTCTATGGCAGTTTCTACATCTGTATACCATCCGCCATCTGAAAATGAATCAGGAGTAAGGTTTAATATCCCCATAGTATAGGTTTTATTTTCAAAATCAAATTTTCTCTTATTAATTAACATCCACCTTCACCCTTCCTTTAACAGTATTTCTTGTCTTCATATTAATTTACTAACTTACAACTAATCATAAAGTGTTACCCGGTAAGATACCATAGTATAATAAAGAGATAGATTAATTAAAATCTATCTCTTTATTCTTTTATAAAAGAACCAATTTTTAAATATTTTTCTAAATCCTAAATATATATATCGGAAAATCTAACTATATTCCCCAGTCTCTGGGGTATCTAAATTCTCTTTCCATAGTTCTGTTGGATATCTTAGCTATCAGAGGTAACTTTCTCTTATACTGATTGGTCTTTATCCTCCAAAGGATAGAATCTATAGTTTTTTCAGAGTAACCTTTTTCTAATATCTCCTCTTTCGTATACCTTTCATCCACCAATAGATTAATGATCTCATCGGCTAAAAAGTATGAAAATCCCAATTCATCCTCATCGGACTGACCTTCCCAAAGATCGGCACTTGGTTTTTTCTCAATAACTTCCTTTGGAACACCCATATATTCAGACAGTTCCCAAACC
>CAZUGM010000006.1:17495-24780 GCA_964619915.1 uncultured Fusobacteriaceae bacterium
GTTACCTATTGGATTGATTGCCGAAGCTGAATCTCCCCATTGGGTACTGTAACCGAGTAAGATCTCTGTCTTATTAGAAGTTCCCAATACCAATGATTTCTCCTTGGCTGAATAATCATATAGAATAGTCATTCTTTCACGAGCCATCTTATTTCCCTTTCTCAGATCTGAGATATCAGGTTCTTTGGCAAAATATGCATCTACCATGTCTGTAATCTCTATCTTTTTAGCTCTCATCCCGGTAGATTCCACTACCCTTTGGGCATCTTCTAAACTCTCACGGCTAGAAGATTTATAGGGCATCATTATTCCCAGTACATTTTCAGGGCCCAGTGCTTTTACAGCTAAGAAAGCTACTATGGCTGAATCTATTCCGCCAGATAATCCTAAGACTACTTTTTCAAACCCGGCACTTCTAACCTCTTCTCTGATAAAGTTTACCAGTATTTTTTCAGTCAATTCCATATTTAATTTTATTTTTGATTTAATATCATTCATATAAAAATCTCCTATTCAGACATATCCTTGTCTAATCCAAATTTACCTAATTTTTTGGATCTATAATCACGTAGTAAAGTCAAGGCCGCTTGTTTTGTATTTACCCTGTCGCCACTTAAGATCATCCTCATTCTAAGAGCAATCCTGTCTAAAATGATCTCAGGGATCTCCTGCATATCTTCATCTGTTAACTTATATTTTTCTTGAAGAACTTTTGATTTTTTATATCTAATCATCTTTTTTATCAGTAGACTGGCTACCTCTTCAATAGGCAGGATCTCATCTTTTATAGCTCCTGCTATTGCTAAGTTATAACCGATTCTCTGGTCTTCAAATTTAGGCCATAAAATCCCGGGAGTATCCAGTAATTCTAAACCATCTTTAATTCTAACCCATTGTTTACCTCTGGTAAATCCAGGTTTATTTCCTACACCGGTTATTTTTTTCCCGACAATTCTATTGATCAGTCTGGATTTCCCGACATTTGGAATACCGGCAATCATAAGCCTTGTCTGAACCTTTCTCAACCCTTTTTTCTTCATTCGAATAACTTTTTCCTTGGCTACTTCATCTATTATCGCAAATAAGGCTTTCATATTGTATCCAGTTTCAGCTGAGATCTCCAATACATGATCAGCCAAATTATTTTCCTCAAAATAATTTTTCCAGTATGCTAACTCATATTTTTCTACTAAGTCGGCTTTATTTAATAAAACTATTCTTTTTTTCCCTTTAGCAAATGTTGCTATCTCTGGATTCCTGCTTGAAAGTGGAATTCTTGCGTCTACGATATCTAAGACGATATCTATTATCTTCATATTCTCAACTATCATTTCCTTGGTCTTTTTCATATGACCAGGATACCAGTTTATTTTTGTCATCGACATAATTGTTTATCCTTTCTAAATTTATTTTTGACTAAGATCTAATCTCTTGCATATTTATTTACTTTTTCCCTTTTTTTAGCTACTTCTTCTTCCTTTATCAAAAGAACTATCTCCCCTTTTATAGGATTTTTTTCCAGTCTTTCGATCAATTCCGACGTTTTACCCCTGATTATCTCTTCATACATCTTTGTAATCTCTCTGATTATTATTATGTATCTGTCTCCAAAATATTCATTGACTTCCTTTATGGTTTTTAAGATTCTATGGGGAGATTCATATAACACAACTACCCTTTCCTCTTTAGCCAGTTCTTTTAACATGGTCTGTCTTCCCTTTTTCTTGGGTAAAAATCCCTCAAAAGCAATTCTTTTCATTGATATCCCTGCTACTGAAGCTGCTGCTGTAAGGGCACTTACTCCTGCCACAGGAACTACTTTTATATCAGATTTAAGGGCAGCATCCACAACTTCATATCCTGGGTCTGAAATACAAGGTGTTCCTGCATCTGTAACCAGGGCTATATCTTTTCCCTCTAAAAGCAAGTTTATTATATTGTCCACTTGGTGACCCTTGGTATGTTCATCGTATCTATATACTATATTTTCAATCTCAAAATGATTTAATAATTTTTTAGTTACCCTAGTATCTTCAGCAAATATATAATCTGCCTCCTTTAGAATTCTTACCCCTCTATAAGTCATATCCTCTAGGTTACCTATTGGAGTTGCTACAATATATAACATATTTTCTCCTCTTTTAATTTTTTATCTTAACTTTTTACTCTCTTCTACAACTTTATCTATATCTACATTGTTTTTAGTATCTTCCAATGAAAATAATGAGATATATTCTATATTTCCCTTTCCCCCTGTTATAGGAGAAAAGTCCAATTGATGTAATTTCACTCCATATTCAGCTGCACTTTCCACTACCATCTCTATGGCCATCTTGTGCTTCTTAGGATCTTTTACTATCCCACCTTTTTCAATATTTTCACGTCCTACCTCAAATTGCGGCTTGATTAAAGCCATTAATTTAGTGTCTTCATTCATAAATTTAATCAGATGAGGAATTACCTTAGTTATAGAGATAAAAGACACATCCATAACAATAAAATCTATTTCACTATTATCAATTTCTTCTAAAGTAAGATCTTTTATATGTGTTCCCTCGATAGATTTTACCTGCTCATGGTTACGAAGTTTCCAGTCTAATTGATTGGTTCCTACATCCATTGAATAGGCAAAAGCTGCACCATGTTGTAGTGCACAGTCTGTGAACCCCCCTGTAGAGGCTCCTACATCCAGTATTTTCTTTCCTGAAAAATCAAGGTCCCATATCTTTATGGCTTTTTCTAACTTAAGTCCTCCACGACTGGCATACTTCAAGACTTCCCCTTTGATCCTGATCTCAGGGAGTTCATCGGTCCACTTTATCGCAGTACCTGCTTTCTCTATTTTTTTATTATCCACTATTACAACTCCTGCCATAATAGCTCTCTTAGCTCTTTCCCTTGTTTCAAAAAAACCCTGTTGTACCAAAAGTACATCTAATCTCTCTTTCATCTACAACCCCTTCTACAGATCTCTGTCAAATATTTGATTATCATTGAAATACTTGAACAATTCACACTGTTTTACCAATGTTTCAAACCCAAATTTATCTACTTTTTTAATTAAATCCTTTGTCTCGGTGATTCTTTTTATAAAGAATTCATCCCCGATAACAATCTTTTTATTGGCATTATAATAATTAAGCAGTTGCTTATTTGTTTTTAATTTCAACTCTACTTTGGCCCTTTTTAATCTGTCTTTTATGATACCACTGGTACAATCAAGCTTTTCTTTGATCTCATCCAGACTATAGCCTTTAGCCATTAATTCCACTATCTTGTCTGCACCAATGGGATTTATCCTATGATATTTTGCCGAGTATTCATCAGCTTTATGAACCATAAGAGCTTCCTTGGTACTAGGAGAAACTCTCCCCCACCTTCCATGATGAGACAGCACAATATGAACGATCTTCCTCTCAGTATTGGGGTCCAGGATTAACCCTGTTTCCTCTTCCATCTTCTTTAGTATCCCTGTAGCTTCCTTTCTTATCCTGTCAGGTTTTTTTAACATAACCTGGCTGTGAGATAAGATAGAATCTCCACCTACTCTTAAACTCGCTTTTGAAGTATCATGGATTATTATTCCCACAAGCATAGCAAACAGATCCAATTGTTCTCCTGCTCTTTTTAGATTACGATAAGATTTTTTTAGATCTCTTATGGCAATCTCCAAAACATCATAGGTATGAGTTGTTACAGAAACTCCTAAATCTTCCATCTCTTTCAGTTGATCTATTACCGGAAATCCCAACAATACGTCTATATATCTTTTTGCTTTTCTATTAATATTTTGCATTTACACACCTTTCAATATCATTAACAAGAGGTCTCCCCCTAAGTCCAAATTCTTCTAAAAGTTCTCCTCTTTTACCATGAGGTATGAAATCACATTCTATTCCCAACCTGCAGATTTTCTTGTAGATATCCATAGAATTTGTCATCTCCAAGAGAAAACTTCCAAAGCCACTTTTTATCCGACCTTCTTCCAACGTTATTATATTTTTATATTTTTTAAAATTTTCCTCTATATATTTTTCATCTAAAGGCCTGATACTAGATACCCCTACTATAGTAGGAAATATTCCTCTAGTTTCTAACTCTTCCTTAATATTAACCACTTCTTTTACCATACTTCCAACAGCTAATATCAAGGTATCATTCCCTTTTTCTACCTCTTTCCATTTTCCAAATTCAAATACAGGAGAGTTATAATTCCAGGCACTGTCCCTGGGAATCCTTATACTCAGTGGCCCTCCTTTATAGGTAGATGAAAATTCCAAAACTTCTTCCAATTCTTTTTTAGTTGTAGGAGCCAATATATTTATATTCGGGATTGTCAACAGGTACGGTATATCGTATAGACCCTGATGAGTTTTCCCATCCTCTCCTACTATCCCTGCCCTATCCAAGATAAAATTCACAGATAGATTTTGAATAGATATATCATGGATAAGCTGACCATAGGCACGCTGTAAAAAAGTCGAGTAGATAGCTACATATGGTGTTTTCCCCTGGGTAGCCAGTCCCCCTGCAAAGGTTACTGTATGTCCTTCAGCTATTCCCATATCATAAGATCTTTCCTTAAACTCAGCAAAATAACCGGATAAACCGGTTCCTTTTACCATTCCACAACACAGGGCATAGATATCATTGTTATCTTTTGCCATCTCAGTCAGTTTATCTCCAAATATCTTAGAATAAGATACTTCACCCTTGGGTGTTTCCCCTGTTTCTATATTAAAAGGAGATATTCCGTGAAATTTCTCCGGGTTTTCTTCTGCAGGAAGGTAGCCCTTCCCCTTGTGGGTTTTTACGTGTAAAAATATAGGTCCTTTTAGATTTTTAGCTTTTTCCAGTGCCGGTAAAAGCTCCTCAAAGCTATGCCCGTCTACAGGTCCTACATATTTAAATCCTAAAGATTCCGAAATACTCACAGGAGCAACCATGGTTTTTACACCATGTTCTACCCTGCCGATGACATCAGCTATCTTATTTCCGATCTTTCCACGTCTAACTATTCCTTCAACTTCATTTTTAAATTCTAAATAAAATTTACTGCCCATCAAACGGCTAAAAAATTTCGAAAGTGCTCCTACATTGTTTCCAATAGACATCTCATTGTCATTTAAAATAACTATAAGATTTTTACACCTTCCCTCCATATTATTCAATGCTTCCAAAGAGTGACCGTTAGTTATAGATGCATCACCTATGACTACTATGACCTTATCCTCCTTATCAGCTGTAGCTATCCCAAATCCTGCCGAAAGAGCAGATCCTGCATGACCAGATATAAAATGGTCATGGGGAGATTCCGCCCTGTCTGTAAATGGTCCTATCCCGTGTCTTTGACGAAGGGTAGAAAATCTCTCCTTTCTCCCAGTCAGTAATTTATGTACATAGGATTGATGCCCAACATCAAATAATATTTTATCCTTAGGTGAGTTAAAAATACTATGGATTGCCAAGGTTAACTCCACAATTCCTAAATTAGGACCTATATGACCCCCATTTTTACTCACTGTTTCAATTATTATTTTTCTAATCTCATTAGATTTAATTGTTAACCCCTCTATCAGCTTTTTTTTATCCATGTTAAACCCCTAATAAACTTTTTAGTTATATTCTTCTAAGATCTTCAGATACTACTGGATGATCTTTATTTTCTTTGTATAAAGTTATAATTCTTCCTGTTATTCCCACTACTTCACAACCACTTTTTTCAGCTAATTCAGCAGCTAATTCTTTCTTGTCTACCTCTGAGTTTTGTAGTATTTTCACTTTGATTAACTCTCTTTTTTCAATTGCATCCAATATACTCTTTACTATATTTTCACTGAATCCATCTTTCCCTACTCTTACTAATGGTGACATGTCATGTGCTGCTTTTCTTAAATATGCTCTTTTTTTACTTGTTAATTTCATTTTTTACCGTCCTCTATTTTTATTAATGGGCAACAAACTGCCCTTATATTTTTTTTATTTTAAAATTCTACCTTTATTAAACTTCCATTACTATCGGTAAGATTATAGGTGATCTCTTGATCTTTTCATAGAAAAATTTATTGGCTGTATCTTTTGTTATATTTTTTAATGTTGACCAATTTTTAGCATCCTCTTCTTTTAGAGCTACTATCTTTTCCCTGATGATTATCTTGGCTTCATTGATCATGATATCTGCATCTTTAGAGTAAACAAATCCTCTGGTAACTATATCCGGTCCTGCCAATAGTTTACCGGTTGTTTTATCGATGGTAAGTACTATTATTACTACACCATCTTCAGCTAACTGCTGTCTGTCTCTAAGAACTATCTTACCGATATCTCCCACTCCTAATCCATCTACCAATGTAACTCCAGAGGTTACCTTCCCTGCTAATTTAGCATAAGATTTAGTTACCTCAACTCTACTCCCGTTTGTAGCTATAATTATTCTTTTTTCAGGGATTCCAGTCTCCATACCTGTTTTTTTATGGGCTATCAGCATCTTATAGTCTCCATGTACAGGCATAAAGTTTTTAGGTCTAACCAGGTTAAGCATCAATTTCTGCTCGTCCTGACTTCCGTGTCCAGATACATGGATACCGGCTATTTTTCTGAAAACAACATCTGCATCATTTTTTAACAGGTTGTTTATATTGTTATAAACCGCTCTCTCATTCCCGGGAATTGGAGTCGCAGATATTATTACTGTATCGCCTTTTCTGATCTTAATATGTTTATGCATATTCTTAGCTATTCTTGACAGGGCCGCCAATGGTTCCCCCTGTGTTCCGGTACATAACAGCACAGCCTTCTCATCCGGTAATTTTTCGATCTGCTTCAGACTTACCATTATTCCCTCTGGTAACTTTAAATATCCCAGTTTAGAAGCGATATCAAAGACCTTTACCATACTTCTTCCCTCTACAGCAATCTTTCTGTTAACCCTGTGGGCTTCATTTACAATTTGCTGAAGTCTGTATATATGAGAAGCAAAAGAAGCTATGATTACTCTTCCAGTAGCTTTTTCAAACTCCTTTCTTATAGATTCTCCTACACTTCTCTCAGATGGAGTGTATCCCTCTAATTCCGAGTTTGTACTGTCTGAAAGTAAAAGATCTATCCCTTCATCTCCTAATCTGGCTAATCTGCTGAAGTCTACTCCGTCACCATCAACCGGAGTTAAATCTATCTTAAAGTCTCCTGTATGAAGCACTTTTCCGGCTGGTGTCTTTATACAGATAGCATATGCATCTGCTATACTGTGAGTTACACTTATGAACTCCACTTCAAAGTATTTTCC
>CAZUGM010000007.1:0-14666 GCA_964619915.1 uncultured Fusobacteriaceae bacterium
TATCTGCAAAAAGAAGGTTTCACACAGGGTTTATTAACAGAAGTTAAAAATTATTATACTAACTTATAAAAAGGAGAAGAGGATATGTTTAAAAGACATAGAAATTTAAGAAAAACAGCTGGAATTAGAAAATTAGTAAGAGATGTATATATAAGTGTTGACGATTTAGTGTATCCAATATTTTTAGAGGAAGGAACAGGGATAAGAACTGAGATCTCTTCTATGCCTGGGCAATATAGATTATCACTGGATATGTTAGATGCAGAGTTAGACACTCTTAATGAATTAGGAATTAATTCGGTGTTATTGTTTGGAATTCCTTTGGAAAAAGACTGTGTTGGAAAAGAAGCATATAATGATACTGGTATCGTACAGGAAGGTGTCAGACATATCAAGAAACATTCACCTGAGATGGTAGTTATAACTGATGTCTGTATGTGTGAGTATACTTCTCACGGGCACTGTGGTATCATAGATGAATCTGGTGTTATAAACGATACTACTATTGAATATATGGCAAAGATAGCACTATCCCATGCTAAAGCCGGTGCAGATATAGTAGCACCTTCAGATATGATGGATGGTAGGATAAAAGCGATAAGAGATATCTTAGATGAAAACGGATTCAAAGAACTGGCTATTATGAGTTACAGTGTAAAATATGCATCATCGTTTTACGGGCCATTTAGAGAGGCTGCCGATTCAGCTCCTACACATGGAGACAGAAAGCAGTATCAAATGGATTACAGATTCAGTATAGATGCAGTATCTGAAGCCAGATCAGACCTGGAAGAGGGAGCAGATATGGTAATAGTGAAACCGGCTCTATCATACCTTGATGTAATCAGAAAAATAAGGGATACATTTGAAGTTCCAGTGGTTGCATATAGTGTAAGCGGGGAATATTCAATGATAAAGGCAGGAGCATTAAATGGCTGGATAGATGAAAAAAATATAGTTATGGAAAAAACATATGCTATGAAAAGAGCAGGAGCCAATATAATTATCACTTATTTTGCAAAAGATATAGCCAGATGGTTAAAGGAAGATAATTAAAAATTAAAATAATAAAAAAAATACCCGTAAAGGGCATCACCAATATGCTATTAGTTTACTTTGTAAACTAATAGCATATTGAAAAAGGGGAGAAATTATGAATTGCAAAAACTCTAAAAATATATTTGAAAAAGCGGTAAATATAATTCCAGGAGGAGTAAACAGTCCGGTTAGAGCATTTAAATCAGTAGAAAAAGAATTTCCTATCTTTATAAAGTCTGCAAATAAAGCTCATGTTGTAGATGAAGACGGAAATAAATATATAGATTTTATCCAATCATGGGGGCCTATGATCTTAGGACACAATGATGAAAGGGTAATAAAGGCTGTTCAAGCAGCTGTTTTAGATGGTTGTTCATTTGGACTGCCCACTAAAAAAGAAGTGGAGCTGGCAGAACTGATCATATCTATGGTTCCTTCAATTGAAAAGGTAAGATTAACTACATCGGGCACAGAAGCTACAATGGCAGCAGTAAGGGTAGCCCGTGCATATACAAAGAAAAATAAGATATTAAAGTTTGAAGGGTGTTACCATGGTCATTCAGATTCACTGTTAGTAGCAGCCGGGTCCGGATTATTGACTGAAGGTTATCAGGACAGTAATGGTCTTACAGAGGGAGTATTAAAAGATACATTGACTCTGCCATTTGGAAACTTAGAAAAAGTAGAAAAATTAATGGAAAAAGAAGAGATAGCTTGTATCATAGTAGAGCCTATTCCTGCTAATATGGGTCTTATCGAAACTAAAAAGGAATATTTAGAGGGATTAAGAAAGTTATGTACCGAGCATAATACTGTATTGATCTTTGATGAAGTTATCAGCGGGTTCAGAATCGCAGCCGGCGGGGCACAACAGTACTATGGAATTATCCCTGATCTAACTACATTAGGAAAGATAATCGGAGGAGGATATCCTGTTGGAGCATTTGGCGGGAAGAGAGCAATAATGGATATGATTGCACCTGTAGGAGATGTATATCATGCAGGAACACTGTCAGGAAACCCTATCTCGGTAACTGCCGGGTTTGAGACTTTAAACATATTAAAAAATACTCCATCTCTATATAGAGAGTTAGAAGGAAAGGTAGATTATGTTGTAAAAGGGATATATAAATTATCTGAAAAATACAATGTACCAGTATGTGTTAACAAGGCGGGGTCACTATTCACTATATTCTTTACAGATAAGAAAAAGGTAGAATCTTTAGAAGATGTAATGGCCAGTGATACTAGTAAATACTCTAAATATTTTAGTACTATGTTAGAAAGTGGAGTGGTAGTACCACCTTCTAAATTTGAAGCACACTTCATGGGGGCAACTCATAACGAAGAGATCTTAAATGAAACTTTATCTGCAATGGAAAAAGCATTTATAGAAATTTCGAAAGCTCTTTAGGGAGGTTTTATGGCAATGAAAAAATATTTTCCGATTTTACTGGATCTGGAGAAAAAAGATATCCTTGTAGTTGGAGGGGGAAAGATAGCTTACCGTAAGATAAAAACACTTTTAAATTACGGGGCTGAAATAGAGGTTATAACTCCTCAAATTGCAGAGGATAAGATCCAGCTTTTATTTGAGGAGAAAAAGATCAATGTCACATTGAGAAAGTTTGAAGATAGCGATATTGAAAACAGGTTTTTAGTTGTAGGAGCTACCAACGATATGGTAAATAACCCTGAGGAATCTAAAAAAATATTCTGGTTAACAATATCACAACCAAGGAAGATCTGAATGCAAGATTTTGTGCTGTTCACAGGGGAGAAGACTTCCAGATAGCCATCTCAACAGATGAAGGGAACCCAAAAAGAGCCTTGGAATTAAAAAAGCAGATTGAAAAAAGTCTGGAAGGGTAAGTATCCATAAATATACTCAAAAGACACATAAAAAAATAATGTATATTGGTCTGGTATAAAATATCCTGGAATAAAGTAGGTGATTTGCATGAGAGGAATCTTAGTAGTAGGGCATGGAAGTAAAGTTTTAGAAGTAAATGAAAAATTTAAAGAGCTTATCAAAATTTTAAGGAAGAGTACAGGAAAAGGTGTGAGAGGGGCAAATTTAACCCTGGCTGATCCAAGGCTGAAACAGGTCATAAGGTCCATGTATGCTGAGGGATTTAGAGAAATTACGGTAATTCCTTATTTCCTATCCAACGGATCACATGTGACAGAACATATTCCCAGGATCTTGAAAGAGATGGAATCAGATTTAGAAAATTTAAGTTTTTTATTGGAAAGTTCATTGTTACTTAATCCACTTATAATAAAAGCTGTAGAGGAAAAAATTAATAACAATTAGGAGAAAGCTCTAGTTTAGATACTGGAGCTTTTTTTTACTATCTAGGAAATCATACCGGTAGTTTACTATGTAAATATAAAATTTATGGAATAAATAAAAGGTTAGAAAACCCCAGATTACACCTATATATGCAGCTTAATTTTTATTTTTATAATCATTACAATTTTGCTTGATTATACAGTTTAGATATACTATACTAGTGATAGAGAAAATCAAAACTGGAGGGGATTATGAATATTAAATTAGTAAAGGATTTTAACAAGATCTACGATGCGTATGTTATGCCAAAATTCGAAGGAGAGGTACATATCTACGACGGATTAACCGATGAAGAAAAGATAGTTTTAGAAAGATTGATTGAAAAAAGAGAATTTACAGGTAAAAAGAAAACATCTATCAGCTGTGAATTGATGCATAAGGGAAAACTGGTCAACATAACTTATATTGGTCTTGGAAAGAGGGACAAATTAAAGACCTATGATGTAATAGAAGCTTTCTACAAGGAACTTAAAGAGCTGGATGGAGAGATCTTAATAGGAACTCATGGTGTAGAAGTTACCCAGGTGGTAGAAGCTGCACACTATGCCAAATATGATTTCAATAAATATAAAACAGATAAAAAAGAAAAGAAGGAATCTAACTTTGATATCTTTGTAGAGGAAGATACAGATGCTATCTGTGAAGGGGTAGCACTAGCAGAGGCAGTAATGTTAACCAGAGACCTGGTAAATGAACCTGCAAATGTTATTTTTCCTGAGAGTTTAGCCCATGAAGTTAAGGTATTAGGGGAAAAATATGAGTTTGAAGTAGAGATATTTGATGAAGAGAAGATAACTGAATTAAAGATGGAAGCATTTTTATCGGTGGCCAGAGCTGCTGAAAAAAGACCTAAGTTTATTATTATGAGACATCTTGGAGATCCTTCAAATCCTGAAGAGATCCATGGATTGGTAGGAAAGGGACTGACATATGATACAGGTGGATTATCATTGAAACCTAGTGCAGGGATGGCCAACATGAAAACGGACATGGGTGGAGCTGCTACTGTTATAGGAGCTATGTGTGCTCTTTCTAGGATGAAGGTAAAGAAGAACATAGTAACTGTAGTCGCTGCGTGTGAAAACTCAATTGGAGGTAATGCTTATAGACCGGGAGATATCATTGGATCTATGGGTGGAAAGACTATTGAAGTGGATAACACAGATGCTGAAGGAAGATTAACTCTTATCGATGCAGTGCACTATATCATCAACCATGAAAATGTAAAGGAAGTAATAGATGTAGCTACACTTACAGGGGCAGTATTAGTGGCTCTGGGGATGTCTACTACAGGTGTACTAGCAAATAATGATGAGATGTACAAAAACTTAGAGAGAGCTTCTGAGACAGCAGGTGAGAGGGTATGGAGATTACCTAACTTCCCTGAATATAAGGAACTTTACAAATCTAAGATAGCAGATCTAAAAAATACAGGTGGAAGATTTGCAGGAAGTATCACAGCAGGGATGTTTATAGAGGAATTTGTAGGAGATACTCCTTGGATGCATCTTGATATTGCAGGAACATCATCTACAGATGCACCATATGGTTATTATACCCATGGCGGTACTGGACAAATAGTAAGAACTCTTTATAATTACTATCTAAAGAAGTAGATAAATATGTATAGTTAGATAATAAAATTTAAAATGAAGGGGGAATTTACCCTTCATTTTTTATTATATAGAAAGTTATCTCCACAAGGGTATCTCCAAAACTTAAATTGTATTTATCTGGATTCAACATAACGTT
The DNA here is from genome assembly GCA_964619915.1 of uncultured Fusobacteriaceae bacterium. Taxonomy (GTDB): domain Bacteria; phylum Fusobacteriota; class Fusobacteriia; order Fusobacteriales; family Fusobacteriaceae; genus Psychrilyobacter. The sequence continues at coordinate 5,147 of CAZUGM010000007.1, forward strand.
GCTTTTTATTATAATCTTTGCAAAAATTTCCAAGGAATTGTATAATTTTAGTATTAAAATTTAGAAGGAGATTATTCTTTCTAGAAAAGGGGGAAAAATGAAAAAAATACTAATTGCAGGAACATCCAGCGGAGCCGGAAAAACAACAATCAGTACAGCTATAATGGGTGCTTTAGAAGGGGTATCACCATTTAAGGCAGGGCCTGATTATATCGATCCAAAATTTCATGAATTTATAACTAAAAACCCATCCAATAACTTGGATCTATTTATGATGGGTGAAGATGCAGTAAAATATATATTTTCTAAAAACACTAAAAAAATTAGTGTAGTAGAGGGTGTTATGGGCCTCTATGACGGTCTGAACCATGAGCTGGATAACTATAGCAGTGCCCACCTGTCCCGTATCCTGGACATCCCTGTAATATTAGTAGTCAGCGGTAAGGGAACTTCTACAAGTATTGCAGCTACGGTACTGGGATTTAAAAACCTCGATCCCAGAGTAAAGATAAGAGGGGTTATATTAAATAATGTGGGAAGTGAAGGGCTGTATAGCCTATTGAAGGAAGGAATAGAGAGATATACCCAAATACCATGTGTAGGGTACTTCCCAAAGGATGACAGGGTGTCTATAGGTGAGCGTCACCTTGGGCTGCAGCAGGCCAGTGAGATAGAGGACTTAAATGAAAAGATCGAGATATTAAAGGATATGGCAAGAAAATATATAGATTTAGATAAGATATTAGAGATTGCAGAAGATGGTAATGGTGCCCAAGAACTTAAAAATCCGGCAGAGCATCTAAAAGACCGATTCAAAGGAAAGAGAGTAGGAGTAGCAAAGGACAGAGCATTTTCATTTTATTATTCTGAAAACTTAAAACTCATGGAATATACAGGGATGGAGATAGTAGAATTTTCTCCTACAAATGATTCCCACCTTCCTCCTGATCTGGATTATATATATTTAGGAGGAGGATATCCAGAGATATTCAGTAAGAAATTATATGAAAACACCTCTATGATGGAGGATATAAGAAAAGTATCTAAGAAGATTCCTATCTATGCTGAGTGTGGCGGGTTTATGTACCTGACAAAGGGAATAAGGCAGTTAGATGGTGACTTTGACCCTATGTGCGGACTCTTAGATATAAAGGTGGAGATGAAACCGCGACTCAACATCAGGCGGTTTGGATATGTGGATTATGAGAGTAAAGATGGAATAACTGGAAGATGCCATGAATTTCATTATTCAGATCTCTATGACGTAAGTGAAAAAGATCTATATTTTCAACTGAAGAAAAAGAACGGGAGGGTATGGTCATGTGGCTATGAAAAAGATAAGATCCTGGCAGGGTACCCGCATATCCATTTCTATGGGAATTTAGATCTGTTCGTAAAATTATTTGACAGATAATCAAAAAAAATAAAACTAGGGAGGAATAGGATGAAAAAATTAATGTTATTATTTGGTTTGATATTTATAATATCTTGCAGCAATGTTCCTGTTACAGAAAGAAATCAATTGATGCTGGTAGAAGAAAGTGAGATCATTGTTTCCAGTGAGAAACAGTATCAGGAATTTTTAAATGAAAATAAACCCTTAAACAATAAAAATTCAGAGATGGTAAAAAAAGTTGGTAAAAATATATCTGCTGCCGTGGAGTTATACTTTAAAGGAAATGGGCAGGAAGATCTCCTTGATGGATATGACTGGAAATTTAACCTGGTTGAGGGTAAAGAAGTAAATGCCTGGTGTATGCCTGGAGGAAAAGTTGCCTTTTATACCGGGATTCTCCCTATAACAGAAGATGAAATTGGAATAGCAGTGGTTATGGGTCATGAGGTCGCACATGCAGTGGCCAGACACGGTTCTGAAAGATTGAGTCATCAAATGGCTGTACAAACAGGTGCTAACCTTTTAAATTTAGGTTTATCCAGTGTGGAAATTCCTATTTCAAGTGATTTGGCACTTCAGGCATATGGAGTAGGGACTAGTTTAGGGATCTTAAGCTATTCCAGAAAACATGAATTAGAAGCAGACAGATTGGGCTTAATTTTCATGGCTATGGCAGGGTATGACCCCAGGGAAGCCATAGAATTTTGGAAAAGAATGTCAAAACTCAGCAAGAATGAGGGAAATGAATTTTTGAGTACCCATCCATCCCATAAGCATAGGATAGAAGATATTGAGAGATATCTCCCAGAGGCTATGACCTATTATAAGAAATAATGTTGACAGAATAAATTGATATAGTTTATAATGAGTCATAAATCGTATAAAACTTCGGGGCAGGGTTTGATTCCCTACCGGCGGTGATAGTCCGCGAGCTTAGGCTGAATCAGTGAAATTCTGATACCGACAGTAAAGTCTGGATGATAGAAGTTATTAAAAAATCGGAATAAATATCCTAAATTTTGATGCCCTAAGTTTACTTGGGGTATTTTTTTATTAGGAGGAAGAAAGAGATGGAAGAAAGAAAGAGCAGAATAGGTGGGTTGGCAGTAATTTTAGCAGCTAGTTTATGGGGATTAGATGGAATAGTTCTTACTCCCCGGCTGTATAATCTGGATACAAAATTTGTGGTGTTTATGCTTCACCTGCTACCGTTTATAGGAATGAACTTTATATTTTACAAGGAATATAGAGCGTTAAAAAAGTTTACCAAGTATGACTATATATTTATGACATTAGTTGCACTCTTTGGAGGAGTAATTGGAACATTATCCATAGTAAAAGCCCTGTTTTTATTAAACTTTCAGCAGCTGACAATAGTAACACTTCTACAAAAATTACAACCGATATTTGCCATTATTTTAGCGAGATTTATCCTCAAAGAAAAGATTGCCAGAAAGTTTGTTGTATGGGCTATGTTAGCTTTAACAGCAGGATATTTTTTAACTTTTGAATTTAATAATCCTTTCTCTATTGAGCACCAAAATATGCTGGAAGCATCTATGTATGCCATAGTTGCAGCTTTTGCTTTTGGTAGTTCTACGGTTTTTGGAAAGAGAATGGTATCTACAATCACACATAAACAGACATTATTCTTTAGATATGGGCTTACAACATTGATTCTTGCAATTGTAAATGTTTTAAGTAACAACCTGGGTCAGTTTTCTAAAATAACTCCCCTTAACTGGCAGATATTTATAATCATTGGATTGACAAGTGGAAGTGGAGCAGCATTTATATATTATTATGGATTGAGACATGTAAAAGCAAATGTAGCCACAATTTGTGAACTTTCATTCCCTATCTCAAGTATCTTATTCGACTACCTTTTTAATGGAAGTATCTTATCTCCATTTCAATGGGTAAGTATGAGTATTATGGTTTTTTCTATAATTAAAATAACTAAATTAAAAACAAATTAATATCACTCTATGGAATAAAAAAATGCAGTAAATATATAAACCATCTGTTCAAATTTTCTGAACAGATGGTTTTTTTTACTCAACAAAACTTAGTTAATCCCTTGAAAAATCATTAAAATTGAGGTATATAGATAGTATCAGGTTTTATTTTGTTCATCAATGGAGGGGAAATATTATGACAGAGAAATGGGAAAAGGTAATGGAATTAGTCTCTGAAATTAATAAAAATAATTTTGAAGATTTTAACGACAACATTGTCTATCATTACTTTAGACGTTTTAAAAAAGAACTGCCTTTCAGCTTTGAAAGACATCTAGCAAATATGAAAAGGGAAAAAAATACAAAATTTTTAAAAAGAAGCGATGTTTTAAGGGAGATTTTTTCGGATTTTCCTTTGGATACAAAAGAAGATGTTATAAATTACTTTCTGTATAAATTCCATAAGTATAAAGCATCTAAAAAACGTATTTTAAAATTAGAGGAATTCTTGGATAATAATAGAGATGAGTTATTTAAAAAATAAGACAATAAAAAAACTGTAGATGCTTACAGTTTTTTTTATATAAGCATAGCAGGAGTGGAAAAAATGGAAAAAATAGCTATTATTTCAGATATACACGGGAATCTACCTGCTCTTTCAGCAGTACTAGAAGATATAAAAAAAAGAGGTATAGAAAGAATATTTTGTTTAGGAGACCTCATAGGAAAAGGCCCTAGTTCGGCAAGGGTAGTTGATACAATAAGAAAAAAATGCGAATGGGTTGTCAAAGGAAACTGGGATTATTATGTTACCAAAGATAATATTTCCAAGGAATTAGAGTGGCATCAAAATGAGTTAGGGAAGGAAAGACTGGAATATATGAAGAATCTTCCCCTTTATTTAGAATTTTATATCAGTGGTAAATTAGTAAGATTATTTCATGCATCACCTAAAGACCTCTTTCAGAGAACATATATCACCAATACCATGGATGAGAAAATGAAATTATTTGAGTCTCCCAGTGATTTAAAAAAAAATTCGGATATAGTGGGATATGGAGATATTCATGGAGCATTTATAGATAATTTTAAAGGCAAAAGTTTATTTAACGTAGGTAGTGTAGGAAATCCATTGGAGATTCCTCAAGCATCTTATGCTATAATAGAAGGGCATTACCAATCAGCCAAACCTTCACCTATACTTACATCTTTAGTAAGGGTTCCTTACGATGTAGAAAAATCAATAGCTGATGCAAGTGCTACAGATATGCCTAAAAAAACAGAATATATAAAAGAATTAAAAACAGCCGTATATCAACGGCATAAGGAGGAATAATAGTGGATAAAGATAGACTGATAAGTGCCTATATTGGCGAAAAAGAAAGTCTGGAAAAAACTAAAAAAACTTTAAACTGGTATAAAGACTCCTTTGAAAAGGGAGATCTTTCAGGAGGATTTTCGTGGAAATGGTCTTGGTGGGCATTTTTTGGAAATTGTTTCTATTTACTCTATAGAAAATGTTACCTTGAAGGGGTATCTTATTTTTTATTGGTTTATGTTTTAGGAGGATTAATAAATAGATTTATGCCACATATTGCTGAGATGGCAGGGGGAGCATATCTATTTATTATGTTACTTTCAGGAGGGTTACTTCATAACCTTGTGTATAGAAGATATTTAAAATCTAAAACTCTTGTAGAAAGTAAGTCTATTTCTAATGAGGAGATGGAAAACCAAATGAGATCTATTGGGGGAACAGATAGAAAAGCTGCGATAATAGGTGTTGTACTTTATTTTGTTGTAAACATAATATTTAGCCTGTAATTTTTTTAGGGAGCAATTAAATAATTGCTCCCTTCTGTTTTTATTTTTTATAGGATAAAAATTCTGGAGCTGCTACTCTGAATACAGGTAGATCTTTAGAAATCGAGGATTCTAAAATCATTATTTTTTCAGGCCCCAATAAAAATATTTTTCTTTCGGCCCTATTAATTACAGATATTCCAATGGAGATCCTTTTATGGGGATGTCTCCTGCTAGATGTCACAATTACACTGTCTGATAGGTCAGCTTCATTTTTTTCAAAGATAGACGCAGTATGTCCGTCATTTCCTACTCCTAAAAAGATCAGATCAAATATTATATCCCCTTTAAAGTATTCTAAAAGATCATTTTCATACTCCCTTCTGGAGATCTCTATAGATGAGGAGTAATGTATATGGTGGATATTTTCATTGGGGATAGTAATATGTTTTAATAAAAACATATTGATCATGTGGTAGTTACTGTCCAGATCATCTGACGGCACCCACCGTTCATCTACTAAAAAAATATTTATATTTTCCCACTTTATATCTTCTGCAGCCAGCAATTGAAAGAATCTAATGGGGGTTTTCCCACCAGAAAAAGCTATGGATAACTTTTTTTTCCTCTCTAGTTCAGACTTTATTATATCTATAGCACTTACAGCCATGGATATCTCAGATTCGAATATTTTTATAGGGATCATACTCTCCACTTCCTTTCGTCTTTTTCCATCAGTAGGATACTTTCTACAGGTCCCCAGGCACCGGCAGAATAATTTGGAAATTTAAAGTTTGTCTTATTGAAGTGCTCCACTATGGGATCTACGACTCTCCACATCTCCTCTATACCATCCTGTCTGGCAAATAGTGTTAAGTCTCCTTTTATACAATCAACTATCAGCCTTTCATAGGCAGAGAGGGAAATGGTGTCTAATTTAGAGTAATTGAAGTTCATCTCTACCGGATGAGGATAATTCTCTATCCCGGGATACTTCATATTTATCGATAGGGATATCTTCTCCTCTGGCTGGATTGAAAAAATAAGCTCGTTGGCCAGTATATCTCTACAGTTATTCCCAAATAATTTCAGAGGAGGAGTCTTAAAAGTAATCACTATTTCAGTTAATTTTTTATTGAGTCTTTTTCCTGCCCTTACATAAAAAGGAACTCCTGCCCATCGCCAATTGTCCACGTGAAATTTACCGGAGAAAAAGGTTCCTACATTTGAATCTTCATCTACATTTTTTTCATCTCGATATCCCGCAACATCTTCATCTTTTATTTTTCCGGGTCCATACTGGCCCAAAACTAAGTTCTCAGCCATATATTCTTCACTCATACCAGAAATACTTTTAAATATCTTTACTTTTTCATCTCTTATGCAGTCAGCTTCAAAGTTAGTCGGTGGTTCCATAGATACCAGTGCTATAAGCTGCATCATATGATTTTGAATGATATCTTTTAAAATACCAGCTTTTTCATAAAAGCTTCCACGGGATCCGATCCCAATATCTTCTGCCACTGTAATTTGAATATGATCTATAAAACTTCTGTTCCATAGGGGCTCAAATATACTATTTCCAAACCTGAAAAATAAGATGTTTTGAACGGTTTCTTTTCCCAGATAATGATCGATCCTATAGATCTCCCCCTCTTTGAATATTTTATGCAGATTGTCGTTTAGATTTTTTGCCGATACAGTATCTATACCAAAAGGTTTTTCCATGACAATCTTCTTTTTAAAAGGTTTATCACATAGTTCTAGATTTTGAATTAACTTTAAAAGATTTTCGGCTAAATTTGGAGGAGTAGCCAGGTAAAATATTATTTGATATTTATTTATATCTTTAAATTTACAGATATATTTATTTATGTCCTCTATCCCCTCTAACTTTTCGGAATTTCCATTGATATAGTTAAATTTCTCTAAAAAACTATCCTCAACTCTTATTTTTTCTTTTTTAAAACTCCCTTCAATAGAAGTTTTTACCAGGGCCCTATATTCAGCCTGAGTTCTTTTCTTCCTGCCGTAGGAAAGAATATAGGAATCATTATTTAATTTATCCAGCTTAAACAGGTTATAAAGGGCTGGAAGCAATTTTTTCTGGCTTAGATCTCCTCCTCCACCAAAAATAATTAAAACAAAGGGCTGGGTATTTACCTCAATGCCATCTGGGTCGCATAATGTTTTCATGTCTAAATCCATTCTATCCCTCCTACTTCTCCTTTATACTGTGTCCTCCGAACTCCTTCCTCAAACTTGCTAAAACTTTATCACTGAATGTTTCCTCTTTTCTGGACCTGAACCTCTGCAGGAGTGACAGGGTAATTACAGGTGCAGAAACATTACTTTCCAATGCTTCTAATACTGTCCACCGGCCCTCTCCTGAATCCTCTACCCAGCCTTTAATATTATTTAGATCAGGATCATTTTTAAACATGTCCTTGGTAAGATTTAATAAAAAAGACTCTATAATACTCCCATGCTGCCACACATTGGCAACCTTATCCAGGTTTATATTAAATTCTTCCTTGGATTTTAATATCTCAAATCCCTCGGCATAGGCCTGCATCATCCCATATTCAATACCGTTGTGTATCATCTTTACAAAATGGCCGCTGCCGCTTCTACCCATATATTCATACCCACCTGGAGCACTCAGATCTTTTAATATTGGAATCACTGCATCAAAGGATTCTTTCTCTCCTCCGGCCATGAAACAATAGCCATTTTCATATCCCCAGAGTCCTCCACTGGTACCTATATCCAGTAGATTTATAGATTTTCCCTTCAGCAATTCTGCTGTGCGGAGACTGTCTTTATAGTTGGAGTTACCGCCATCTATGACTATGGCACCTTTTTTTAATTTTTCTCCGAGTTCCATTAAGACCTTGTTAGTAGGGTCCCCAGAGGGGATCATAACCCAAACTATAGGGATTTCATGGGTATTTATCTCTTCTATGAATCTATCCATATCATTGTATCCTATCCCGCCATTTTCTACCATAAGATCAATCTTATCCTGATGGTGTTCATATACAAAAACCTGATGATTATACTTTAATAATCTCAGGGCAATCTTCCCTCCCATCTTGCCTAAACCTATGATACCTATTTTCATATTCCTACCTCCTAGTAGTGTTATAGTATTTTTCTATATACTAAATAAATCTTTTAAAACCTTTTAAAATTTAGTATTTCTGGCATTTCTATGAAACATTAGGTATACTAGTAATGAGTTTAATAATAGGAGGAAAAAGATGCATATTAAAAACTTAACAATTAAAAATTGGAAGTCTATAGATGAAACTCATATAGAATTTGAAAACTTCTTATTATTTATAGGACAGAGTAACCACGGTAAATCAAATATTTTATCTGCTATACTCCTGTTTTTTGATAAGATCACATTTAAAAATAAACATAGTTATCATATGAATATTCCTACAGAACTTATTTTCACCTTTGACAGTTTAAGATTGAAGGAACTAAACGTTTTTAAGGACATTAAAAATTCAGAGGATGAAATTGTCATAAACAAAGTTCTCACGGAGGATAAAAAAGAATATTTTTATAAAAAAAATAATGAATTTCAGCCTTTATCAAAACATTTGGAATATTATATAAGGGAAAATATAGAGATCATATTTGTTCCATCATTTTCTGCTTCATCCAATAAGACGATTCTGGATATATATGAAAAAATTATATTGGTTTTAAGTAATAATAATAAACTCATTTATGTAGAAAAATTAATAGAGAAATTAGATTTAGAGATGCAGTATCTAGAAGAAAGGTATGCCAGCAGGGGACTTCAGAGGGAAGTAATGTTCAGGATGATGAGAAAAATAGCCAGTGTGACAAAGAGTACCCGATATAATCTCCTGGGAAATACAATTGTTATGTATGAGGAACCAGAACTATATCTTCATCCTCAAGCTGAAAGGGAACTGCATTCTGTTATGACAAATATTGCCAGGTACGGCGGTCAGATCTATGTGACTACTCATTCCAGTTCATTTATAGAGCTAAACAATTATAAATCCATATGTTTGGTTAGAAAAAATGATAATGGAACCCATGTAATCCAGCATAAAGGTGATCTATTCAAGGGAGATGAGATAAAAAATTTCAATATGAATTACTGGATGAATCCTGACAGGGGAGAACTTTTTTTTGCTAAAAAAGTAATCTTGGTAGAGGGGCAGACAGACAAGATTATTATACCGTTTTTAGCAAAAAAATTAGGAGTATACAAGTATGAATATTCCATTGTTGAATGCGGAAGTAAGAGTAGTATTCCCCAGTTTATAAGTCATATCATCCCCACCTTCAGCGCTGATGACCAGGGTGAAACCTC
>CAZUGM010000007.1:14676-18781 GCA_964619915.1 uncultured Fusobacteriaceae bacterium
TTATTAAACCAATATAAAATACCATATGCAGCTGTATACGATAAAGATGAACACCTTTGGAGGGACGAAGAAACACGTCTTGTCAGCAGGAGGCAAAATAAAGGAATTAGAAGGTTAATCAATAAAAAAATAGGTGAAATAATAGAATTTACCAATGATATAGAGGAAGAATTAGAAGGAAAGGATAGGATTAAGAAAAACTACAGGCACAAACCTTTTACTGCTATAAAGAATATCTCTAATACCAATTACATAGTTCCGGATGAATTAAAAAAGAAAATTTTAAAGATATATAAATAGGAGGGATAAGTCCCTCCTATTTATAATACCAATCTATGTTGTCACCCCATTTAGGTCTGCTGGGAGCTGTTTTTTTACCTTTAGCATGGCTATCTTGAAGGTTTGCTCTGAACTCACCGTTTTTAGGTGAGTAGATCCATCCCCCATTTGAGGTATAAAATTCATTCGCCAACCCTAAATTCTCTAGTCTATTACAAATTTTAATATTGTTATTTTCTTCTATCTCTACAGATATTCCATCTACTTCTTTGGCATATGCAGGAGTCCCTGGAAATTTAAAATTCTGTAGAAGGTTAAATCCGCTGTTACTGTTATCTGCTAAAATAGAGAAGAATTTTTTTTCATTATCATAACCCCTTATCTCTTCCTCACTTGGATACCTTCCGTAGGTACTATAGAAATCATCGATAGACCTCCTAATCAAAGTAAGGTGTTTATTTGTGCTGGGTAAGGATGAAAGGGTATAGCTGTTCTTTATTTTAAAAAATGTAAAAAATGAGAGGAAGCCAATAAATAAAACTATAAATATAATATCTGTCTTAATTACAAATTTCTTCATCAATAACTCCTGTCTCCTTGAAATAATCCAATGCCATAAGGTAACCATGAGGACCAAATCCAGATATCTGACCTATACAGGCAGAAGCTGTAACAGACCGGTGTCTGAACTCTTCCCTGGAATGGATATTACTGAGGTGTACTTCTATCGTTGGAATAGAAACGGATTTAATTGCGTCCAAGATAGCAATACTATAGTGGGTATATGCTGCCGGATTGATTATAATACCATCATATTCAGCATACGTACTTTGAATTTTATTGATTATTTCACCCTCAATATTATTTTGAAAACACTCAACCTGTATCTCTAATTTTTTAGATTTTTCTTCTATCATCTCTATCAATTTAGGGTATGACAGACTTCCGTATATATTTTTTTCCCTGATTCCCAACATATTTATATTGGGTCCATTTATAACCAAAATTTTCATATAGACCTCCTACTCTTTTTTTGTTATCTAGTAAACTATAAAATAAATAAAAATTTATAAAACCCTAGATTATGCCTAACTGGATGCAACGTGATGTTGCTTTTTTATATGATACTATAAAAGCAGGAGGTTTTCAACTCAATCAAAATTTAGTCACATTTTGAGTACCCACAAGCTCTGCAGGAATAACATCCCCCTGATACCTCTAATTTTTCCCCACACTCAGGACAGATTGCATTATGAGTCTCTATTTCATCAGTTTCCTCATTAAATTTCTCTTCTTTTTGTTTTATAAAAGCCTGTGCCGCTTCATAGTCTTTTAACCCCATCTCTTCTTCAAATTCCTTTAATATATTTAAGATCGCAAGTGGACAGGTATCACCTTTAGATAATTTTTTTCCTACAGCATTTCCTCCAGCAAAAGCAGGACAGCCACTGATACCTTCGATAGATTTTTCCAGCATAAAGAGGTTTCCTCCTAACCTAAGCATGCCTGACATAAATATAGCTACAGCTTGAATGTTTTTTTCACAACCTCCGGAACCGCTTCTTATTACATACAGGTCCTGAATCTTATTTTCGCTTGGAGAATATCCGATCATTACCTTTAATTTTCCACACCCAATACGTAAGTTTTTAGGGTAATATATCGTATCTTCGGCTATCCTTTTTAACTCTCCCCTGGACAGTTCTAAGATCTCTTCTTCCTCCTGTTCTCCCAGTGTCAGAATTCCCTCACGGGCACATCCCGATCGATATACTGTAACTCCTTTTAAACCCAACTCCCAAGCTTTCAGATAGATATTTTCAACCTCTTCTATGGTAGTTTTATTTATCAGGTTTACAGTGGAGGAGATGCTGGCATCTATCCTGTTCTGCCAAGCAGCCTGCATCTCCAATCTTTCAATGGGGTCTAAATTTTGAGCTGTTATAAAGGATTCTGGAAGATCTTCTATACTCTGGATATCATATCTTTCCATATATTGTTTTGCAATAGGAGCAAAAACTTCATAAAAAACGTCTTCTCCATGCAAGCTCTCTGTCTTTCTTATATAGGAAAAAGCAAAGTTAGGTTCGATTCCGGTACTGATCTGTAACATAGTACCGATGGATCCTGTAGGCGCTATGGTGAGTAACTGAGAGTTTCTCAATCCATATTTTTTAATTAACTCTATGACTTCATCATCGGAGTTTTCAATTAAAAATGGTGATTTTAAAATTGTTTCTAAATCAAAATTAGGGTAAGCTCCACTTTCTTTTGCCAGAAGGGCACTCTCTTTGAGGGCTTCAATAATAATGATCTTTCCCAAAGTGTCACAAAATTCTATAGATTCGGGAGAGCCATATCTGAGATCCAGCTGGATGAGAAGGTCACCTACTCCTAGAATACCTAGTCCTATCTGTCTCCATTCAGCTACTGATTCCCTTTGCTCCTCTAACGGGTGTAAGGGCAAGCCTTCATCTAAAACATCGTTGAGGGCTCTTACTCCTATCCTCACAGCTTTTTTTAATCTGTCAAAATCAAACTCATCTTTTGTTTTGTTCAAAAAACTAGGAAGGATCAATGAACCCAACAGGCAACTGCCTCCTGCAGGAAGGGGTTCTTCTGCACAGGGGTTGGTTCCTGCAAATTCAAAATTTTCATCTTCACTGAGAAGATTCCAGTTAGATATTCTATCCCAAAATAACATCCCCGGCTCAGCATAATTCCAATTTTGACGTGCTAATTCCTTAAATAGCTCTCTGGCCCTAACCTCCTTTTCCATAATTTCATCTGTATCTAAAACTTCAAATTTTAATGTAAACAATTCATCTTTTTTCACTTTCTCCATAAATTCATCGGTCATTCGGACGGAGATGTTAGCTTTTTGGACCTTTGACAGATCTCCCTTTATTCCTATGAAATCCTGAATATCCGGATGGTCTATGGAAAGGGAAAGCATCAATGCTCCTCTTCTGCCATTTTGTCCTATGATCTCTGTAGTAAGGTTATACAGATCCATAAAAGATACCGACCCTGTGGTCTCCATAGCCGAATTATTAACTACGGTTCCCTTAGGCCTAAGGTTGGATATATCAATCCCGCATCCGCCACCGTAGGAAAATGTACGAGCCAATTTTTTAGCTGTTTCAAATATCGATTCTAAATTATCCTCCGGAGGAGTTAACACGTAACAATTTGAATAAGTTACCTTTCTTCCCAACTTATAAAGTCCCCTATTAGCTAATATTCTACCTGCGAAAATGAACTCCTTATTAACTATAGCTTCCTTCAATAAGAGATCACCATTGGAAATTCTTTCCAACCACTCTTTGAAATTTTCATCACTATATTTATATTTTTTTCTCCAGATATCCTGACCTAAAACATTTTCTTCTCCTAACCACTTCACCTCATTCAAAATAATTTCACCCCATTATATAGTTTTTTTATTTATTTTTTTACTAAATATTGTGTTTTACATTATATTATATACCACCGATTTCGAATTTTTCATACTATTTTTTTAAAAAAATAAAGGATATTAGAGGAAATTTTATCAATTTTTTAGTAATAAATTGAATAATAATTATATAAAAAAGTTGAAATCCTCTATTAAATATGGTATAAATTGATAGAGGCATTGAAGCCCTTATTTTATAAGGGATAAAAAATGGGAGGTATTAAAATGACTAAAAAAGAATTCGTAGCATTATTCGCAGAGAGAGGAAATTTTGAATGGTTGAAAAAGTGCTGGCGGTGCATATTGTTTACTAACAAACAAATACACTCCGGAACAACCGACCGTGGATTCATTCTGTCGGTGCGGCAC
>CAZUGM010000007.1:18810-24466 GCA_964619915.1 uncultured Fusobacteriaceae bacterium
TTAAACGGTGATGAAGTTAACTTTATCGGATGGGGAAAATTTGAAGTAGTTGCAAGAGCTGAAAGAAAAGGAAGAAATCCTAAAACTGGTGAAGAGATCACTATTCCTGCAAAGAACGCTGTTAAGTTTAAAGCTGGAAAAAAATTAAACGACAAGATGAACTAAAAAATTAAAAAAGGAGATTTTATCTCCTTTTTTTTCGTCTATTCTATTTAATTATTCAGAATAATTTTTATTTTTATGATCACTTAATTTCTTCCTAATTTCCCGTATAAAACTTCTTGCTGTTTAGATGTGAAATCGAAATATATCATAGTATTTTCAACATTTCTATGGCCTAAAATGTACTGAACTTCCTTTATATCTAGGCCGCAATCAGCTAAATGGACTCCTGCTGTGTGTTTCAAGGTATGGAAGTGTTGTTTTTCTTTTGGTATATCTGCCAAGTCAAAATATTTTTTACATAACCTCGTGAGATGCTGACGACTCAAAGGTGTCGATTTTCTGCTTAAAAATATATAACTTGAATTATTTTCATAACTGATATATTCACTCAATAACCTGCTTGTACCTTTGGTTAAACGGATGGTATTGTTCCTACTTCCCTTCAATCTTCTGCAAAATAATTCCTTACTATTTTCATGAAAATCTTCCTTCTTTAAGTTAGAAATTTCACTTGCTCTCAATCCACACTCATAGGCAAGGAGAAAAATTAACTTATCCCTTTTAAAAAATTTAAACTTTTGCTTCTTTTTGTCCATTGAAAATAATTCTTCAGCCTCTTCAAAAGATAACATCAATTTATCAAATTCTGCATTGGTCAAATATTTAATCTCTCTGTTTACAGATCTTTTTTTCTTTCCTTTTTTCAACTGTTTCTCAAGTTCCTTTATCTTGTCTTCCAACAACATGCTGATTACTACATCATCTTTATTTTCTTCCAGTTTTTTTCTCAGAGCATCCAATTGATTTATATCCATAAATTTCTCCTGTTAATTTTATTTTTTATCTAAAAATTTTAATCTACTATATAATACCCTAAAATCCACTATATTTCAACGAAAGTTCCAAAATAAACATTTTGGAACTTTCGAAATAGATCCTTGAAAATAAAGGGGTAAAAACTTTCGATCCTCTACCTAAAAACGAATGTTCCATTATAAAAAGCAAGAATACAGAGTTTTTTTCATTTTTTCCATGTTATCAGTTAAATTTTAAAACAAAATATTTACCTAATTTTAAATTATTCCATATTCTAATTAATCGGACCATAGTATGGAAACAGTTAAAAATTACTGAAGCTCTTATTTTGATTTTAAGAGGTTTGATGGTGCAAACACACACCTTTCGATTTACCACGCCCTTAAATCAAAGATTTCTTAAAAATCATTGATTTTATTGATATTTAAAGGTTCTCATTTCTTTCGTTTTCAAAAAGAGCCTATAATTAAAATTATAAGCGTTTTTGTTTAGTGATCACATTTTTATGAATTTGCATCAAATGACAAATAGGATTGATTTGTCAGAGATCATTATTAGAAAGACATCTAATATTTTTGTCGTTAGTTTATATTATTTTTTTAAATTCTCACAAACAAAAAAGACCCTATAATTAAAATTATAGAGTCTTTCAAAGGATGAGATTATTTTTTCCAAGTATTTGGAGATTTATTCCATTGGCTGGCTTCCTCTGCATCTTCAGAAGACAGATAATTTTCTTCAACTGCTAATTCTATTAAATCAGGAAATCCAGAAAGAGTTTCCCATTTACAGTCAGCTTCTTCAAATCTGTCATAGGCCTTTTTAAATTCATATGAGAATATAGCCATAACTTCTACATCTTCAGCACCTTCTCTCCTTGCTGCTTCTAGTGCCGAGATACAACTACCTCCTGTAGAGATAAGATCTTCTATCACGATTATTTTTTTCCCCTCTACATCTGCTCCCTCTATCTGTTTTCCTGCTCCATGGGCTTTAGGTTTAGATCTGATATAAGCCATAGGTTTATTCATCTTTTCTGCGATAAACGCTGCCCATGGAATTCCTGCTGTTGCAGTCCCTGCTAAGATATCAAAGTCTTTATCTTTTAAAGCTTCTATAAAAGCGTCCACTATATCCGTTCTTTCCTCTGGGAAACCAATAACTTTTCTATTATCACAATATATAGGAGATTTTATCCCTGATACAAATGTAAATGGCTCTGCTACGTTCAATCTCACCGCTTCTACTTTTAATAGTGCTCTAGCTACTTTTTTGGCATTATTCATATTCAATCTCACTCCCTGTATTCTCAATTATTTGATCTTTATTGTATACTATTTTTCCGTTAACTATTGTAGTTTCGATTTTACCAAATCCTGTATATCCATCAAATGGTGTCCACCCGCATTTTGACAGTGTTGTTTTATTCTCTAAGGTAAACTTTTTTTCCAGATCTACCACTACCAGATCCCCGTAGTAACCTTCTTTGATTTCTCCCCTGTTCTTTATACCAAATATTTCACTCGGTTTTTTAGACATGAGCTCTATCAATTTGGATAAAGTAATTTTCCCTTTAGATACAGCATCTAACATCAATGGTAATGAGTTTTCTACTCCCGGGATTCCAAACGTTACCTTTTCCAGCTTCTCTGAAAGGAGATGAGGGGCATGATCGGTACCAATGGTATCAATAGTTCCATCATTTATGGCTTCCCATAAAGCTTCTACATCCTCGCTCGTTTTTAACTCCGGTTTCATCCTGAGTAACATTTCATTTTTTCCCTTTATACCGTTTTCAGTGAGAAAAAGATGGTGAGGGGTTACTTCGGTATAGATTTTTTTTGTAGCCGTTTCTCTATTTTTTCTGATAATATCCAGCTCTTTTTTATTAGAAATGTGACAAAGGTATAATTTTTTTCCATATTTTTCATTATAGGTGATAGCCTTTTCTACCATCTCTCCTTCAGCATGAACTGAGATCATCTTTGATTTTAAAAATATATTCTTTAAAACTTCATCTTTTTCCACCAACATCTTTCCTGTGGATATATTCATAAAGACCTTGGTAGAAGCTACCCCCTCAGTAGGGATAATGTCACTGTTGTCTGTACTGGTTCCTCCAAAATGAAATCCATAGTTTACAATTGATTTTATTGAAGCCAGATCTTTTTTGTCCTGAAGTGCACTTAAATTTGTAGTTGTAGGTATTGTATTTGGCATATCTATAAAAGTGGTAATCCCACCTTTGGCACATGCTCTTGATCCTGTATATAGATCTTCTTTGTGGGTAAGACCTGGATCTCTCATATGTACATGAGGATCTATAACTCCCGGAATAAGGTATTTCTTTCCCTTTAAATCAATAATTTCTAATTTTTTAATATTTTCATCTGAGGATAAAAATGTCTCTTTAATTATGTTTAAACTGTTGATATCAAAGTTTATTTCAGCGATCTTACCATCTTTTATATAGATATCTTTTATCTCATATTCATTGCCTGTAGTATTTATTCTGGCATTTTTTATTAACAAATTTAATTCCTCCTTATATTTCTAATTTCCTTTAAATTCAGATTTAAACTCTAAACTTTTTAATCTTTTAACGACTAATTATTTAACCCTTCCTCTATTTCATCTAATATTAATTTAGCTGCATGGACCGGGTTCTCTGATTTAGTTATCGGTCTTCCTACTACTAAGAAATCTGATCCATTTTCAATTGCCATCTTAGGGGTCATAATTCTCTTCTGGTCATTGGAAGCCGCCCATAATGGTCTCACTCCCGGACAGATTGTGTAGAAGTTTTCTCCACAAAGTTCCTTTATTTTCTTGGCTTCCAATGGAGAACATACTACTCCGTGTAATCCTGATTCCTTAGTTTCTAGAGCCCAGTGATTAGCTAACTCACTGATATTTAAGTTACTCTTAAAATGTGAAGCTACCTCTTCCTCTGTAAATGATGTCAATATAGTTACCGCTATTGCTATGGAGTCAGAATTATTTTCTTTCAGCATATCTGCAACGGACCTCATCATAGTAGGCCCACCACCTGCATGTACATTAAACATAAAGACCTCTTGTTTATTTGCAAACATAGATGCCATAGTTGTTGTATTTGGAATATCATGAAATTTCAGATCTAAAAATACTTTTTTATCTAAACTATGAAGATAGTCTACCGCTTTTCCATGAGTATTTAAAAATAATTCCAATCCTACCTTATATGTAGATACGGCATCTCCTATTTCATTTACGATATCCTTTACCTCGTCCAAAGTCTTATAATCCAATGCTACTATCAATCTGTCTTTAGCCTTTAATTTCATGATTCCCTCCTAGTCTATTCCTGTAAGCTGCTCCTCCATCAGGATGGGCTGCTCCTACAATCTCACTGATATTATTTATATTATTTTCTACACAATATTTTTCCAATCCTTCTTTTATCTCTATTGGTAATCTTGGGTTACCAAACATCCCTGTTCCCAGAGATATAGCACTGGCTCCTACCATAATAAATTCTATTACATCCTCTGTAGAAGATATTCCTCCCATCCCGAGAACTGGGATAGATACTGTTTGTGAGACCTGGTATATCATTCTTAGTGCAACCGGTTTTACAGCAGGTCCTGATAATCCACCCATTATAGTACCTAAAATTGGTGTTCTCTTTCTTATGTCCACTGCCATTCCTAATAGAGTATTGATAAGGGCTATACCGTCTGCTCCCTCCTCCTCTACTATTTTTGCAATTTCTACTATATTAGTAACATTTGGTGATAATTTTACGATCATAGGTTTAGTTAAAACTTTTCTTACCTCACGGGTTACTAACCTTGCCATATCTGGATTAGCTCCAAAGGCCATCCCTCCATCCTTGACATTGGGACAAGATATATTCAGTTCTACCATCTCTATCTCTTCTATTTTTTCAACTTCTTTGGCGATCTCTATATATTCTTCCAGGATCTTCCCATTTATATTTGCTACCAGGGGAATATTAAGTTCTTTTTTTATAGATGGTATTATCTTTTTAAATTCTTCAATACCTGGGTTTTCCAATCCGACTGAATTTAACATTCCAGATGGTGTTTCAGCAATTCTGGTACCGGGATTCCCATTTCTAGGCTCCATAGTAATCCCTTTTAATACAGCAGCTCCTAATTCATTGGGGTTGAAATAATCTTTATATTCCAATCCATACCCAATACATCCTGATGCCGTCATTATAGGGTTATTTAAGTTCTTTCCTAAAAAACTTATATTTAATCTATTACTCATTATTACATCCTCCATTTGGATCTACCACATCTACGTCTACTATATCTGTACTTTCAAATACCGGCCCATCGTAACAAACTTTTTTCATTCCTTTTTTAGTCAGTATCGAACATCCTACACATGCTTTTATTCCGCATGCCATCCTCTCTTCTAAAGATATTTGACATCTTATATTATTTTCCTGTGCTACTTTTGCTACTGCCTCCATCATAGGATGGGGTCCGCATGTATAGATGATATCTATGTTTTTATTTTTTAATATTTCTTTCAGTATATCCACAGTGTTTCCTTTTACTCCTACACTGCCATCATCGGTGGCCACCTCTAGATGGATATTTTCAAAATCAAACTTTTCTATTATTTTTACAGCTCCGGCATTTCTTCCCCCGCCTATAAA
>CAZUGM010000008.1:0-12371 GCA_964619915.1 uncultured Fusobacteriaceae bacterium
GATCCCTGCACGGCTCAGTGATTCGATAGTGAATCCTCCTACACCACCTAATCCGAAGACAATTACCGAAGAATTTATTAATTTTTTTGTGCTTTCCGCTCCAATTAGGAGAGACTGTCTACTAAATTGTTTCATCTTATATTTCTCCTTTTAAAACTATTTTTATTTTTATATAAAAATAAGATATTTAGATTATAAACAATTATATAATATTTGATTTTTTTAATCAAGAATTAAAAATAAGCAACGTGGCATTACATTCATTAATTATAATTAAAGTTTTTATAAACTTTGATATCTCAATAAATTTTATCACAAAATCCAGAGATTATGTAATAATCTTTATCGTAAATTTCTATCACAAAATTTTATATCTATGTAATAAACTGCTAGAAATTTTGAGATTTTACTCATTAGTAAATACTTTGGAGCTGGTCTTTATCGAGTAAAAAATATTATTGATGCCACTTATTGGTAATTGATTTAGGTAAATATAATTTTTTGAGAAATAAAAAAACCATACTTTTCAGCATGGTTTTTTATTCGGACTCACTATATTACAATAATTTTACTAGGGAAGAAAAATATTGTGAGAGTCAAATAAGAAATAAGATTATTACTAGGGAAAGAATATTTATTTCTTAAAGCTATTATATTAATTTTTCTTAATAAATGCAACTTAAATTTATTTTTTTTAATTTAAGAGAAAAAAGATTCTTTTAATTTACTGAGAAAAACAGTTAAAGCCAATAGATCTGCACATCCTCCAGGACTAATATTGTTTTTTTCGTTGTGACAATTTAAATTATTAATTTCAGAAAGGTTATCTAAATTATTAAATCCTCCTAAATTTATTAAATTTTCAGAATTTTTTTGTAAATTTATGAGAGTTTCATAGTCATGTCTATGAAGGATAGTGGTATCCTTACACCGGCTCATAATCCCTAAAAGTGCCTGAACCAGACGATTATTTTGTCCCAATTTTTTGTTGGAATCATAGAGGTCTAAGGCATAGTCAAAGACTATTGGAAATCCCACCTCTGCTTCTCCACGAACTCCGCTAATTCCATACTCTAAAAAAATTTTTTCCCCGTGTGTAAGACTGGTTTTAGTACTGAGGTTTTTAAGCTCACTTTCTACTATACCAGAGGTCATATTTTTTATCAGTTTAGAGATCTCATTAAAATCTCCTCCGTTATATAAAATTTTGCTGCTGGCAGTTATTCCCAGACCTAAAACAAAGATCATCCCCTTATGGGTGTTAACACCATTGGTTTTAATAAACATAGCCTTCTCAGCTTTTTCACCAATTTTTCTGGCCTGGGCAAAAATTTTGTCGATAGGATCGCTGGAATATCCGGCAGAAGCCATCTCTAAAAAATATCTGTTTAGGGCAGTGGTACTGTCTATAAAGGTAAAATAATCCATATCTTTATGACTTCCAGAAGATACAGGGGAAACTAAACCAAAGGATGGGAAGCAGGAAACTTCATAGATCATAGCTTCAGTAGCGAATTCACCTAATTTAAATATTATATCGTTATACATTTTTAACTCCTTTTTTATATCTATCTGTGTAATTTGCAGCTAAATTTTTATAATCTGAAACTTTATTTTCTATATATTTAAAAATTTCCTCTAAACGATGCTTTCTGCTTCTTACACAGTTATGGGCCGGGGCGGAACAAATAAAGCACCTTCTCGGAGGGTATCCCATATCAGTCCGGCTCAAAGTATAATTATTTAGATCCAGTATATCTATATCTACCAGTCTTCCCAAAGGATGATCGATTTCTATATCTACTGCAATTTTTTTTAACCGGGCAGGAGAAGTATCAATACTTAAAAGGTAGACTATCCCTTCAAAGGAATCTATTTTTTTTATGTTGATAGGAGAAACCTTAGATAAGATTGTCTCATACATTATTTTTATAATATATTTAGTTGTTTTATTATTTTTATCTATTCCCGGGTAGTTAGCCCGAATTACAAGGAGGGGTAGATTAAATTTTTTAATTAATTCCTCCTGTAAATAAGCACGATCTTCTCTGGCATCTAAAATATTCATTGGATTTATCATAATAGTTAATGGGGAGTATTAGAACTTATAATTTTCTTGATTACTTCCTTTCCCTCCTGTGATCTTAAATAATTTAGTGTTACTGCTGGAATAAAATCTGATAGGCTCTCCAAAGCAGCATTGCCCTCTTCTTTTATAAGGTTTCGTACTTTAGAAGCACTTATATAATTTTCAGGTGTGGAGATCCACTTTCTGGGGATGATTTCTACTCCTACACCATGATTTTCCAGGACATTTACTAATGCTTCATTATAATTTCTTGTGACAGGACAATAGGGCTCCTCTCCAAGCATCCTTTTAGTTATATTGAATTGTTTGCAAAAATATTCTGAAAAAATAGTAGCATCTAATTTTGTGTATGCACTTAAAACTTTAGTTTCTTCCCTTAAAAAATATGCAGGGAAGGTAGCGGAGGAGATTATATATTTTCCACCAGGGATCACTGTGACATTTTTTAAATCTGCCACTCCGTCTTTTACCATATGATATCTATCTGCAAATGGGAAAAGAGATCTATCCTCTTCAACTATAAAGACAAGAACTTCCTTTGATCTTAAGCTGGCTTGTTCAATGAGATACCTATGCCCCAGAGTGAAGGGATTGCAATTCATAACAAGTGCTGTTTTAGGAATAGAACTATCGATATCATATAATTTTTTCATGGTAGCCAAACTTTTATGGATATCGTTAAACCCATACTCTAATAATGTAACTTCTTCTACACTGGCAATAACTTTATAACCGAATGATTTAAACGTAGTTTCATAGACAGGTTTTGTAAAGATAAAGGAATGAAAAATTCCCTCTTGAAATAGTCTGTCCTGGATAGCTGTAATGAGGAGGTTAGTAATTCCTTCCCCTTGCACCGAATGATTTACGGCAAATCCTTTTAAAACGTCTTTAGCTTTTGAGCAGGTAGCAATAATTTTATTGTTATCTCTGATAACTACAGTATAATCGATATCTTTTTCGTAATCCAATTGAAATGTAGACAGGAAAGATCTGACTTCACTTACTTCTTCTGTATTGGTTAGATGTAACTTTTCAACAATATAATTCATAATGAAAAACCCCTTTTATTTTATAATTAAATATACCATAGAACAAAAAAAGTGTAAATAAAGTAATAATTGTATAAAAATAGAATAAAAAAAGTTAAAAATAAATAAATTTATTTTAAGAATTTTAATTTTAATTTGCAAAACTTACAAATAAAATATATATTTAGTAGTAAGAAAAAAATACAGGTGTAATAACTGATAGCTGTAAACGATAATTATTTAATAAATAATTTAAATAAAGGAGAATAGATGAAGGTTAAACAGAATGTGAAAATATTTATACTACTGACAATAGGGATATTTATCTATGGATATTTAGGATATTCGTATTTGAGAGATAAGGAGTTACAGGAAATAAATTCTAACCTCTACAGAGCAGCGAAAAATATACCTTATTATTTAGGAAATGATTATACATTTAAAAATATGGATAAAAATTCACATACCGATGAAGAAGCACTTAGAACAACAGGAATTTTGAATGAAATGTCAAAGGCAAATAAAGTTGATTATCTCTATACCATAATAGATGAAAAAGGTATGCCGACTTATACAGCAGTTGGAGGAGATGTTGAGGAATATATAGGAAAGGTAAGAGACAGGGATGCAACAGAACTTTACTGGATAAATTTTGAAGAACTAGAAGATGATTCTATAAAGGAAACTATAGATGTATTAAAAAATAAAACTATTCATTATATAGACAGTACAGATAAAGGCGGAGGATTCAGATCGGTATATCTGGTTTTGAAATCTAAAGATGGAAGAAAATATATTGCCGGTGCAGATATAAAGATGAAAAATTTAAATTTAAGAATCTTGCAAAAATTTACCTATATAATATTAAATGGTGTTTTAATAATACTGCTGGTTCTTTTATTGATATCTACTACCAGAAGGATACTTAGCCAGAAAGAAAAGATTACCGAAGAACTCTATATAAAATCTAATTTTGATAACCTTACAGGGGTATTAAAAAGAGAAAAAGGTATGGAAAAATTAAATAAATTGATAAATTATAATAATGCCAATAAAATTAATAAAAAAATATATTTTGGATTATTCGACATAGTTGATTTGACCTATATTAACAATGAGTTTGGTATGGAAATAGGAGATAAAGCTATAATTTCTTTAGTTTCTATATTGAGGGAAACCTTTAGGAATAGCGATAAAATCATAAGGTTAAACGGGGATCAATTCTTAGTAGTCATAGAAAGTACAGTTGATTCAGGGGAAATAATAAATTTAGAAAAAAGATTTTTAGAGAATTTAGATAAGTTTAATGGAGTTAAGGAAAATGAATATAAGATCTTCATTTGTAAAGTTTTTAAGGAATATAAAAGGGATCTATCTATAAAAATGGCTATGAAAACTTTATTTGATCAGCTTGATTTTGAAAAAAAACATGGAGATGGGGCATTCTATCTCTTAGGAAATGATATAAAGAAAGGGATAGAGAATAAAGAGTTTAAAATAAACTACCAGCCTAAAGTGAATTTAAAGACTAAAAAGGTTGAATTTGAAGCGCTTATGAGGTGGAATCATCCTGAAAAGGGGAGTATTTCTCCAGGAATATTTATACCAATAGCTGAAAAATCTTCCCTGATTATAGATCTTACTCATTTTCTCATAGAACAGGTAAAAAAAGATATAGTGAGGTTGAAAACATCTGTATCGTTAAATATATCTCCTATTCATTTTAACAAAAAATATTTTTCAGAGGAGATAATAACTAAACACGGAACATTAGAAGGGATTAATTTTGAACTTACTGAAGGTGCATTTATAGATGATATTGATAAATCTATTGAAAAAATGAAAAATTTAAAAAAAATAGGAATTAATTTTTTAATAGACGATTTTGGTACTGGATATTCTTCCCTTTCCTATCTGTCGAAGCTTCCGATAACTACCTTAAAAATTGACCGTTCATTCGTAATCAATATGTTTGAGTGTACTGAAAATATGAAAATTATAAAAACAATCATTGAATTAGGAAAGAGCTTGGCTTTAGAGGTGATAGTGGAGGGGACAGAAACTCTAGAAGAGATAAACATGTTAAAGGAGATGGGAGTAGAAATATTTCAGGGATATTATTATGGTAAACCGGAAGAATTAGAAGAATTAATAAAAAAAATTGATGAATTATAATATATTAAAAAAATCGATAATTAAAAAATGGGTCTTCCCCATTTTTTTGTTTTAAGAACTGAATATATATATAATTAAAATTAGGAGGAAGTTTCAATTGAAAAAACATAGATCTGTAAAAATAAAGAGCTTTATATGGGCTTTTAGCATAATAATTTTTGTGGGAATGATAATGATCGTACATTCATATAAACATAGCAGAGATTTAGAATTTGAAGGAGGAGTATTCAAATTAGAGGGAGATGCTAAGATAAATACCTTAAAAATCCAACAAAAGATATATCAAATAGCAGAGATAAATCGAGAATTTTCTGATATATTGATGTCGATCAGAGAGAATGATGATATCGACAATAAAAGGGAAAATTTTGAAAAAATTATAGAACGAAGTATGCTTAAACAACCTAATATAATTGGTTATAATATCGTAATGGAGCCCAATACATTTGATGGGAGAGATTCAGACTATCTCAATAATGATAAATATGCTGAAAATGGCCAATATATTTCATACCTTGTAAAAGAAGCTGGAAAAGTTAACATCAATACTATCAATAATATTTTGGATTATGATTTTTATTTAGAAGCGAAAAAAGAAGGAATGGCAATTATCTCGCAACCTTATAAATTTATTGAAAATAGTGAAGAAAAATTAGTGTTTACAATAGCGAAGCCGCTATATGAAAAAAATAAATTTCTAGGAGTTGTGGGGATAGATATCTCGATGGAATATTTTAAAGAGTTGATCTCTGGATTTATCAATCCAAATGAGAGTATTGTATTAATAGATGATAAGGGGAGTATGATCTTTAATAATTTTAATTCCAGTTTAAATGACAAAAATATTTCTAAAACCGGGATAGAAGTGAGCTCTATCATTGATGAATTAAAAGGAAAAAGTTTAATTTCAAGGGAGAATGAAGATAGGTATGAAGTGATTTCAAAGATAGAAATCCCCCAGGTAAAAACTAATTGGTATATATACATATTTACAGATTTAAAAATACTGACAAATAAAACTATGGAAACAACATATAGAAGTATTGCAGCGGGAATAATAATATTGATTGTAACCTTGGGATTACTATGGTTTGCGATCGATAAAGTTACTTCCCCAATTATCGGATTTGTTAAAAAGATGAAAAAATTTGATATAAATAAATTAGATGTAAATTTAGATATTGAAGATAATTCATCTACTGAATTTATCGAACTGTCAAATGGATATGCTTCCCTCATCAATAAGCTGAAAGAAAATTTAGATGGAAGAAAACGCAGAGACTGGATTCAAAAAGGACAGATGGATATAAATGATATTTCTCAGACAACTCAGAATTTACAAAACTTACTCAGTCAGTTGATTTCCTTTGTTACAAAAAAGGTTGACGGGCAGGTAGGGGTAGTATATTTACTGGATGAAAAATCGGATGAAAAACAATATGAACTGGCTGCAAGTTATGCATTTAAGAGGAGAAAAGGGTTGCCCAATGGTTTTAAATTAGGTGAAGGTTTGGTCGGGCAGGCAGCTTTAGAAAAAGACATAATAGTAGTTTCAGATATCCCAAAAGATTATATATCAATAAATTCTGGTGTAGGGAGCAGTTCACCTGCTAATATTGTAGTCATACCATGTAACTATCAAAATAAAGTTGTTGCGGTCTTAGAGATAGCTTCAACATCTGAATTTTCCGATCTTGTAATTGAATTTTTAGAACTGGCCAAAATAAGTATAGGGATTGCTATCAATAATATTTTAAATTTTGAAACTGTGGAACAATTATTAGCTGCTGCGAATGAATATGCTGAAAAACTCCAGGTACAACAGGAAGAATTAAGGGTTACAAATGAAGAATTGGAGACGCAATCAGTTGTATTAAAAGATTCCCAGGCAGAACTTGAAAGCCAGCAGGAAGAGTTGAGGGTTATAAACGAAGAGCTGGAAGAAAATACACAGATGCTCGAAATACAAAAAAAAGAACTGGAAAATAAAAATAATGAGCTTAATATGAGTCAGAAAGAGTTAGAAGAAAAAGCGAAAGATTTGGTTTTATCAAATAAATATAAATCTGAATTTCTTGCTAATATGAGCCATGAACTGAGAACCCCTTTAAACAGTATATTGATCCTTTCAGAACTATTGAGTGAAAAAGATTCAAATTTAACTGAAAAACAGAGGGAATTTGCAAAAACCATCAATACATCAGGGAGTGATCTATTAAAATTAATCAATGATATTTTAGACCTATCCAAGGTTGAAGCCGGGAAGATGGAAGTCAATATTTCAAAGATGAATATTGAAGATTTTAAAAGTGAGATTTTTGGAATGTTTGAACAAATATCCATTAAGAAGAACCTTAAATTTTCAATCGATATTTCAGAAAAATTACCTGAAAATGTAATGACCGATGAAGTAAAGGTCAAACAAATCATTAAAAATTTAATATCCAATGCTTTTAAATTTACAAAACAAGGAAGTGTTGATTTAAACGTGAGAGAATATGAGAATAAAATTAAATTTGAAATAACCGATACTGGAATTGGTATTTCAGAGGATAAGATTAAAAGTATTTTTGATGCTTTCCAGCAAGAGGATGGGACTATAAACAGAGAATTTGGAGGGACAGGATTGGGACTTTCAATTTCTATGGAATATGCTGAATTACTAGGCGGGACATTGGAAGTTGAAAGTACTAAAGATGTTGGAAGTAAATTTATTTTAACTTTACCTGTAACATATGATACTTTTCATTTTGAAAAGGAAAAGACAAATGTCGTAAAGAAAATATCCGATGATTTGATAGAGGAAATTAATAAGGAGGAAGGTG
The DNA here is from genome assembly GCA_964619915.1 of uncultured Fusobacteriaceae bacterium. GTDB lineage: Bacteria > Fusobacteriota > Fusobacteriia > Fusobacteriales > Fusobacteriaceae > Psychrilyobacter. Next base: position 8,121 of record CAZUGM010000008.1, read on the forward strand.
AAAAACTGTTTAAAAAGCCTTTTGAAGTTCCTTACGTATTAGATGACAGGCATGAGATCAATGATAATGACAAGGTATTGTTAATTATTGATGATGATCCAAATTTTGCAAAGGTCATAATGGATATCAGCAGAGCTAAAAACTTTAAAGTGATTGTTGCAGAAACTGGAGAAGTAGGACTATACCTTGCGGATTATTATATGCCTACAGGGATTATTTTAGATATAGGGCTGCCGAAAATTGACGGATTAGAGGTCCTGGAAAGATTAAAGGATAATAAAAGAACAAAGGATATTCCTGTTAATATTATTAGTGGCGGAGATTATGAAAAAAGTATGTTTGAAAAAGATGTAGAGTTTTTAAAAAAACCTGTAAGTAAAACTCAAATTGAAAAAATATTAGAGGGTTCAGAATTAAGTGGACATAAAATTGAAAAAATATTAGTGGTTGAAGATGATAAGATACAGAATGATGCACTTACAGAACTGATAAAAAATGATTATAAAGATATTGAAATTTTCTCTAGTAGATCGGGTGAAAGTGCATTGAAAATTATGAGTGAAAATAATATAGATCTATTGATATTGGATCTAGGATTGTTAGATTATAATAATTTTGAATTTATAGAAAAACTGAAAGAAGACAATAAATTTTCCAATATTCCAATAATAGTTTATACAGGTAAAGAAATTTGTATGGAGGAGGAAAAAAAATTAAGAAATAAAGTTGAAAATATTATTATTAAGGGAGATAGATCAAGTCAGAGATTATTAGATGAGATTAAACTATTTGTTCATAATGTAAAAAAACAGAAGAATGTTGTCATAAGTAATGATGATGAAATATTTAAAGATAAAACTATATTAGTTGTAGATGACGATATGCGGAATGTATTTGCGCTATCTAGTATTTTAGAGATGAATGGAATTGATGTAGAAATAGCAAATGACGGAATTGAAGCATTGGAAAAATTAAAGGATATGAAGAAAATAGATTTAGTTTTAATGGATATTATGATGCCGGTTATGGATGGATATGAAGCTATTAGAGAGATAAGAAAAATGAATGAATTTAAAGATTTATCTATCATTGCTTTGACAGCAAAAGCTATGAAGGGTGACAGAGATTCATGCCTTGAAGCTGGAGCCAATGAATATCTTTCCAAGCCAATTGATAAAAATAAATTATTGTCTTTACTCAGGGTTTGGTTGTAAATTATGAATGAAAAAGAATTATTAGAGATAGAAAATATAGAATTAAAATTATTGATTGAAGCGATCTACCTGAGATATGGTTATGATTTTAAAAATTATACAAAGAGTCATTTAAAAAGAAGAATTTTAAGAAGAGTCAAGTTGGATAATTTAAAAACCATAACCCAATTAACAGAAAGGATGCTCTATGACAGGGAGGTATTGAAGCAAATTTTACTAGACCTGTCTATAAATGTAACGGAGATGTTTAGGTTTCCTAAATTTTTTAAAGACTTGCGGGAAGATGTGATCCCCCTTCTAAAAACATATCCATCTATAAATATATGGCATGCCGGTTGTTCTACCGGAGAAGAAGTTATCTCCATGGCAATTGTATTGAAGGAAGAGGGGTTATTAAACAGAGTAAATATATATGCAACGGATATAAATAAACAGGTTCTGGATATTGCAAAAGAGGGGATCTATTCAATAGAAGATGTAAAAAAATGGACAAAGAACTATCAGGAAGCAGGGGGGAAAAAATCTTTTTCAGACTATTACGTTGCAAAATATGATCATGCTATATTTGATCAGGATCTGTTGAAGAATGTAACATTTTTAGAGCACAATCTGGTGATCGATAAAACTTTTATTGATGCTAATTTAGTTATCTGTAGAAATGTATTGATATATTTCAATAAGGAATTACAAAATCAGGTTCTAGAACTCTTTGAAGAAAGCTTGATACCAGGAGGGATGATTGGTATCGGGTCTAAAGAAAATTTAAGATTTACCAGTGTCAATGAAAAATTTGAAAGTATTACTGCCATAACAAAAATTTACAAAAAGAAGATAGGGTGTTAATATGAAATATAAAGCTATCGTAATAGGAACTTCTGCAGGTGGTGTAGAAGCACTGAAAATTGTATTGAAAGATATAGAAGCGACGATAGAATTGCCTATAATTATTGTGATTCACATTAAGGAAAGGTCAGATGGATTTTCAAAAATATATGAAGATTTAAATGGATTGGAGATTAAGGAGGCAGAGGATAAAGAGGAGATAAAGAATGGTGTTATTTATTTTGCACCTTCAAACTACCACCTGTCCATCGAAGATGACTACACTTTTTCTTTGTCAGTGGAAGAAAAAGTTAATTATTCAAGACCATCTATCGATATACTTTTTGAATCAGCAGCAGAGATATATACAGATAAGTTATTGGGAATAATCCTGACAGGAGCTAATTCAGATGGAGCTTTAGGGCTTGAAAAAATCAATAAATTAGGTGGGGAATGTATTGTACAGGATCCTGAAGAAGCTTATTTTGATATCATGCCACGAGCGGCATTAAAATATGTTTCAACATGTAAACTTATGAGCTTAGATTCAATTAATAGATACATAAAAAACTTAGGAGGAAAACAACTGTGAGTAGCTATAGCACTAATATACTTATTGTAGATGATACTAAAGCAAACTTAATTTCATTGGAAGCGATCTTGGAAGGTGAAAACCTGAATATACTGACTGCTTCTAATGGAAATGATGCTCTAAAAATATTGTTGAAAAAAAAGATCGATATTATTCTCTTGGATGTTCAGATGCCTGGAATGAATGGTTTTGAGGTTGCTGAATTGATGAGAGCCAATAATAAAACAAGGAATATCCCGATTATTTTTATTACAGCTATCAATAAAGAGGAAGAATATATCTTTAAAGGTTATGAATTAGGAGCAGTGGATTATCTATATAAACCAATAAGTAATGAAATTTTAAAAAGTAAAGTGAAGGTTTTTCTTAAACTCAATGAACAGACAAAAATAATTGAAGAAAAGACAAAAGCATTGGAGGAAAAAATAATCCAATTGGAAATGGTAGAAAAAAAACTTAATCACCTTGTAAGAATTGATGAATTGACAGGAGTCTTCAACAGAAGAGCCTTTGAGGAGATATTTAAATTAGAATGGGCCAGAACTGTTAGAAGCAATGGTTTTTTCTCAGCCTTGATGATTGATATAGATAATTTTAAAAATTTTAATGATACCTATGGTCATCTTAAAGGAGATGAGTGTTTAAAAGATGTTGCGAAAATAATTGAAAAAACATTAAGAAGAATAACAGATCAAGTTGCACGATTAGGTGGAGAAGAATTTATAGTATTGCTACCAGAAACTGATTTAGAAGGAGCAAAATTAATTGCAGAGGAAATCAGAAGAAATGTAGAGGGGTTGCAAATAGTCAATGAAGGGGTGGATACCTCCAAATTTGTAACTGTAAGTATAGGTATTTCAAGTGTTATACCTACAAAGGATATTGAAAAAAAAGAGTTTATAGATTGTGCAGATAAAGCTTTATATATTGCCAAAAAGAATGGTAAAAATAGATGTTATGCATATTAAATAAAAAGCTATAAATATTATGTTGAAAAAAATAATACTGTGTTTAATATCTTTATCTGACAGATTGGGAAAAGATGTCTATTTTAGATCTTTCAGGTAAAAAATCCTTGTAGAAAAACATAAAAAATGATAGAATAATCATTGCGAAAAGAAATAAGATAAGTTTAGGAGAAAAAAATGACGAGCAAAGTATTGGATTTAAACTCTATAGGTTTAGATAATCTCATGTTAAAATATGAGATGGATACTTGCAACTTTGAAAACATAAAATCTGATCTAAGTGTATACTGATATAGATGTATATACTTAGATTTTTTTAATTTTTAGGAGGTATAAAATGAAATATGATATTATATTTGCTGGTGGTGGACAAGCTACTGTCTTTGGAGCATACGAAGCTATCAAAAAAAATCCGAACCTTAAGATAATGGTGATAGATAAGGGGCAAATGTTGGATAAAAGAGTATGTCCTAAAGAAAAGCTAGGTAGATGTGTAAAATGTCCTACTTGCGCTATTATTTATGGTGTCAGTGGAGCAGGAGCTTATTCAGATTCAAAGTTCAATATGGACTATAGAGTAGGAGGAGATGTACATACTATAACAAGTAAAAGTTTGGTCAATGAGACTATCCAGTATATTGCAGATATTTACAAA
>CAZUGM010000008.1:12381-24103 GCA_964619915.1 uncultured Fusobacteriaceae bacterium
TGCTGATGAACCTACAGGATTAGTTTATAATGATGAGATGGAATTAATAAAGAGAAGATGTATTGAAAATGATATTCAATTAGTAGACACTCCTACTATGCACTTGGGAACTGATGGTTCTAGAGAGTTATACTCTAAATTAATAGATACTCTATTAGAAAAAGGAGTAGAATTCAGTTCAAATTCAGATTTTAAAGATTTAATCATTGAAGATGGAGTGGTAAAAGGTGCCGTTGTTGACACTAAAGAAGGGGAAAAGACTTTTTATAGTGATAATATAATTACTGCTTTAGGTAGAAGCGGGGCTAAGCAGATGATGAAGATGTGCCAAAAACATGAGATCGGATATAGTGCAGGATCGGTAGATATAGGTGTAAGGGTAGAGATTCCTGATGTAGTAATGAAAACTATCAATAAAAACTTCTATGAAGCAAAGATGGTATTTTATACAAAAAAATATAACGATAAGATGAGAACTTTCTGTAGTAATCCAAGTGGATTTATAGCTGTAGAAAAACACAGTGATAATATTATGTTGGCCAATGGTCACGCATATAAGAATAAAAAATCAACGAACACAAACTTAGCGTTATTATGTACTAAATCATTTACAGAACCATTTAACCAGCCATTTGAATATGCAGCCTCTATCGCTAAGATGTCAACTATGCTCACAGGTGGAAAGGTGTTATGTCAGTCATATGGAGATCTGAAAGCGGGAAGAAGATCTACTGAGGAGAGAATGTCTAGATTGAATATAGAGCCTACAACGGAAGATTACGTAGCAGGAGATATTTCACTGGCTTGTCCAAAGAGAATTTTAGATAATATCATGGAATTTGTAGAAGTACACGATAAGGTAACTCCTGGATTTGCATCTAATGATCTACTGTTATATTTTCCAGAGATCAAATTTAGAAGTACAAGGATGAATATCGATTCAAATATGGAAACTACTATAAAGGGACTTTATTCTGCAGGAGGCAGTTCAGGTTATGGAAGTGGGCTAAATATTGCAGCAGTGATGGGAATATTGGCAGTAAGAGATATTTTAGGAAAGATAAAATAAAATTAAAACCTCCTACAATCTAGAGTAATTTAGTTTTGTAGGAGGTTTTTTATTTCTAAAAAAATTAAGGTTTTTTAAGAAACCCTTGAAAAAATGTGCTAAAATAATATTAGAAAAGACAATGAATAATGATTATTCAATCAATGAATAGTAAAAAAAGTCATAACTACTAAGAGCAGAAAGGGAGGGACCTATGAAAAATAAATTTGTACATTTACACCTACATACAGAATATAGCCTCCTAGACGGAGTAGGAAAGATAGATGAATATCTGGATCGTGCATTGGAGTTAAAGATGGATAGTGTGGCAATCACCGATCATGGAAATATGTTTGGGGCCATAGAATTTTATAAAAAAGCCAGAAAAAGAGGGATAAAGCCAATCCTGGGAATGGAAGCTTATATAAGTTTGGGTTCTATGGAGGAAAAGGAAAAAACAACCTATCACCTGGTACTTTTGGCTAAAAATGAAGCAGGATATAGAAATCTCATGAAACTATCTTCCATAGGATATTTAGAGGGGTTTTATTATAAACCCAGGATCGATAAAACTATTTTAAAAAAATATAGTGAGGGACTCATAGGACTGTCGGCATGTATGCAGGGAGAGATAGCTCGTGCCATCAGAGATGAAAAAACTGGAGAGGAATTAAAAAGCATTATAGATTCCTATATAGATATATTTGGAAGGGAAGATTTTTATATAGAGTTGCAGGATAATGGGATTCCCGAACAATATCCAATGAATGATAAGTTGTATAAGGTAGCAAAGGAATACGATCTTCAGGTAGTAGGAACAAACGATGTTCATTATGCCCGTTATGGACAGCATGGGTTACAGGATGTTCTGATCTGTATACAGACAGGAAGCAAGATAGATGATGAGAAAAGGATGAGAATTCATACTACTGAACTTTTTATGAAAAGCAGAGATCAATTGGTAGAAAAATTGGGCAGATATGAAGGTGCTTGGAAAATACAGTAAAGATATCAGAAAAATGTAACTTAGAGATTGAATTTGGAAAATTTAAATTTCCTGAATATGAGGTCGAAAAAGAATTTAAAGGTGTACATCAGTATCTGAGAAAATTAGTCTATGATGGATTGTATAGAAGATACCCCAATGGAGTAGAGGAAAAGGCCATAGAGAGGGTAGAATATGAGCTGGGGATTATAAGTAAGATGGGATATGAGGAGTATTTTGTTGTGGTCTGGGATTTTATAGATTATGCCAAAAGGCACAACATTCCCATCGGTCCCGGAAGGGGATCTGCCGCAGGCAGCATGGTCGCTTATACCCTTGGGATAACAGAGTTAGATCCTATAAAGTATAACCTTATATTTGAAAGGTTTCTGAATCCTGAACGGATATCTATGCCAGATATAGATATAGACATATGCCAGGAAAGACGGCATGAACTCATAGAATATGTAGGTAAAAAATATGGCAGAGACAGGGTAGCTCAGATAATCACTTTTGGGACGATGAAGGCCAGAGCTGCCATAAGGGATGTAGGAAGGGCTTTGAATATTCCACTGTATAAGGTGGATAAATTGGCCAAATTAATCCCTCAGTTCTATACAATAGATCAGGCCATTCGTGATATAGGTGAGTTTAAAAGAGCCTATGATACAGATGTGGAATCCAAAGAAATAATCGATATATCCAGAGGGCTGGAAAATAAGGTAAGACATGCCTCTGTCCATGCAGCAGGGGTAGTGATAACTAAAAACCCCCTGACCAATGATGTACCGTTATACTCAGATTCCAAAGGAGATCAGGTCTGCACCCAATATCAGATGAAGGAATTAGAGGATTTAGGTCTGTTAAAAATGGATTTCTTGGGACTGAGAAATCTGACAATACTTCAAAGAACTATAGATTATATAGAGGATGGAGTGGGGATAAAAATAGAACTCAGTGATATTCCACTGGATGCCCCGCTGGTATATGATGCACTCCAGAGGGGAGATACCCTTGGAGTATTTCAATTGGAGTCCAGAGGAGTAAGAAAATTATTAAAAAAAATAAAACCCAATAACTTTGATGATGTAATTGCAGTTTTAGCTCTATACCGGCCGGGGCCTCTGGGATCGGGAATGGTAGATGATTATATAGGGGTAAAAAATGGCTTGAAGGATGCGAAATACCCCCATGAAAGTCTGGAAGAGGTATTGAGGGAAACATATGGAGTAATCCTGTATCAGGAACAGGTTATGAAAATAGCTTCTATTATGGCAAATTATTCATTGGGGGAAGCGGATCTCCTTCGTCGTGCCATGGGAAAGAAGATTGCAGAACTTATGGAGGAGAACAGGCTGATATTTATCGAAAGATCCATAAAAAATGGCTATGAGAAAAAGGTGGCAGAGAATGTATTCTACCTTATAGATAAATTTGCCGGATATGGATTTAACAAGTCTCATTCGGCAGCTTATGGACTTATAGCTTATTGGACGTCATATTTTAAGGAGTATTATCCAAAGTACTACTATGCGGCTCTCATGACCTCTGAACGTGGAAATAATGATAAGTTGGCCATCTATATAGATGATGCGAAAAACCATGGGGTAGATGTGGGATTACCTGATATAAATAAAGTCAGCAATAAATTTATAGTGGATGGGGACCGGATTAGATTCGGAATGTCTGCAATAAAAAATTTAGGTGAAGGAATAATAGATAAACTCAGTAAAGATATAGAGGAGTTTGGTGTATATAAAACCTTTGAAGATTTTGTCGTCCGGACAAAGAAGATAGGGATGAATAAAAAAGCCTTGGAAGCCCTGGTATTATCGGGGACATTGGATAGTCTCCCTGGAAACAGGAGGGAGAAATATAGCTGTATAGAAAAATCTTTGGTCTATGCAGCTCGTATAGCCAAGGAAGATGAGATTCAGCAGATGAACCTGTTTGGTGAAGCCCGGGCAACTATAGAGAGTTTTACCATGGAAACTATGGAAGAATATAAGATAGAAAATATCTTAAAGGGAGAAAAGGAATACCTTGGATTTTACTTTACCGGACATCCACTGGATAAATATAATGAGCTGTTAAATGTCTATGAACTGGATAAATTGGTGGAATTAAAGGTCGATAGCCCCCATCATGTGAGAACATGCGGGATAATCAGTGGGATAAAAAAGATAATAACTAAAAAAAATAAGCAGATGATGGCTGTATTTACTCTGGAAGACCGCTTTGGAACAGTTAGCTGTACTGTGTTTCCCAATGAATTTGATAGACTGTCCAACTACCTTGTAGAGGGAAATGCTGTATACTTAGAGGGCAGTGTCCAGCTGGATTTCTTTGGTGGAAATGAAGAGAAAAAGATAATTGTCAGAGAAGTAAAATATTTAGAAGATATAGTGGAAGTGCCTAGTTTTAAGGTATATATATTAGTAGATGAAGAAACCAAGATAAAGCTGCCCAAATTAAAGGAGATACTATTGAACCACAGAGGGAAGCATAAGGTCTACATTGCACTCCGGGAAAAAGATGGCAACAGAGTGGTAGAGTTAGGAGAAAAATATAAAGTAGAACCCAGTGGATACTTTATCCATGAAGTAGCAGAACTCTTGGGAATTCATAAAATGAAGATTAAATAACAGGTGTATTTTATTTCTTGAAAGAAGATATTATATGTGTTAAAATTTAGAGCGACTAAAAGAGATTATGGGGAGGCAAGATGAAAAACGATATGAATACTATCAATGAGATAATAAAAGTAATAGGTGAGTCACAACTTACAGAGATATCTATAGAGGAAAAAGAGTTTAAACTTCTTATAAAGAAACCTAAGTTAGTAGTAGGGAGAAGCATAGAAGAGGTAGAAGAAATAGAGGAGGCAGCAGAAGAAACAGTAGCTGTGGCAGAAGAGGTAAAGGAGATAATATCTGAAAGTGTAGGAAGATTTTACTATATAGATAAAGATGAAAAACCTATGATGACAGTGGGAATGGCTGTAAAAAAAGGTCAAAAAGTTGGTTATGTAGAAGCAATAGGTATCAAAACAGATATAAAAAGTGAATTTGACGGTGAAATAAAAGAAATTTTAGTGAAAAATGGAGAGGTTGCCGAATACGGAAAGGTATTGGTTAAAATAGGAGAATAATTAGGAGGAAAAAAGATGTTTAAGAAGATATTGATCGCTAACCGTGGAGAGATAGCAGTTAGAATAATCAGAGCAGCAAAGGAGTTAGAAATAAAGACAGTTGCTGTATATTCTGCAGCTGATAAAGACAGTTTACACGTAGCATTAGCAGATGAAGCTATCTGTATAGGACCTGCAATGAGTACTGAATCATATTTAAAAATACCAAATATAATCGCAGCAGCAGAGGCTACAGGAGCAGAAGCTATCCATCCAGGTTATGGATTTTTAGCTGAAAATGCAGACTTTGCAAAGATATGTAAAAAACATGGAATAGTCTTTATAGGTCCTAGTCCAGAGTGTATCAACAACATGGGAGATAAAGCCACAGCTCGTGCCACAGCTGTAGAAAACGGAGTTCCTTTAACTAATGGAACTGGAATAATCCATAAGATGGAAGATGCCAGAAAGGTAGTTCATGAGAAGATCGGTTATCCGGTAATGATAAAAGCCACTGCCGGTGGTGGTGGAAAAGGTATGAGAATAGCTAGAAATGATGAAGAGTTTGCAGTGAATTTTAGAGCAGCTCAAAATGAAGCCGATGCAGCATTTGGAAATCCGGATTGTTATGTGGAAAAATATGTGGAAAATCCAAGACATATAGAGATTCAGATTGTAGGAGATAAATTTGGAAATGTAGTTCATTTAGGAGAAAGAGACTGTTCTATCCAAAGAAGACACCAAAAGTTAGTTGAGGAAGCACCATCTGCTACTTTACCGGAAGATGTAAGGGTAAAGATGGGAGAAGCTGCTGTAAAGTTAGCTAAGGCCATAAACTATGATTCTGTTGGAACTTTGGAATTTTTAGTAGATATAAATAATGATTTCTTCTTTATGGAAATGAATACAAGGGTACAGGTTGAGCATACTGTTACTGAAGCTATTACAGGTTTTGATATAATTAAAGCTCAAATAATTGTAGCCTCAGGTCATGAACTTCATGTAAAACAATCGGATATAGAACTTCATGGACACTCTATTGAATGCAGGATAAATGCAGAGGATCCAGAAAATGGGTTTATGCCTTCAGCAGGAACATTGGAAAGATATATCGTACCGGGAGGAATAGGAGTAAGAGTAGATTCTCATTCGTACCAGGGGTACAGTATACCACCATACTATGATTCTATGATTGGAAAATTAATAGTTCATGGGGTGGATAGAGAGGAAGCTATCATCAGAATGAAAAGAGCACTGGAAGAGTATAAGATAGAAGGAGTAGAGACTACTATTAAATTCCATGAAAAAGTGTTAGACAATGAAGAGTTTAAAAGTGGAAACTATTCAACTAACTTTATAGAGAAAAATTTTCCTGAATATTTAAAGGGATAAAAATTTAAAAGGAGGATATGGTCCTCCTTTTTCCTTAAAATAATAAAATTAAAATTTAATTTAGTATATATTAATAAAAAATATAGGAAATAAAAAAAAAAAATGATATACTATAAGTGTAACGGTTTATAAGTAAAAGATAATTTTGGAGGTGGACAGATGTCTGAATTAGGAAACATTAAAATAGCTGATGACGTAGTAAAGGTAATAGCAGCAAAAGCAACAATAGAAGTGGATGGAATCTACAAGATGACAAGTGGAGTAACTGATGAAGTGAATAAGATCTTAGGTATCAATAAGATGACTAAGGGAGTAAAGGTTGAGGTTGGAGAAAAAGAGTGTAGTGTAGATGTACATATAGTTGTAGAGTATGGTTTTCCAATTCCAGTAGTAGCTACCAATGTACAGGAAAACATAATTAAAAATATTACAGAATTGACTGGTCTTAAAGTTGTAGAAGTAAATGTCTATATCCAGGATGTTAAGGTGAAAGAAATTTCAAAAGAAGAAGTAATATTAGATTAGAGGCGTATAACGCCTCTAATATTTTTAAGGTTTAAATTTGGGGGAATGGATATGTTTATGAAATTTATTTTTGGAATAGCCTGGATAGGGATATTCATCCTGGCTGTACTTGGGATATATATAGGAATATTTCCTGCATACTTAGAGAGCTTGGATTTTAACAGCCTGATAACTAGAGGTGCTATAGCAGGAGTATCTTTTATTTATCTATTATTATTTATAGAAAAATTAATTAATCTTTTTGAAAGGCCAAAAGAATTAAGGATGAAAACTCCTAATGGAATGTTAAAAATATCTTCAAATTCTGTAAATAATATAGTGAAAGAAGTGGTAGGAGAGCATCCAAAAGTTAGAAATTTAAAAGTAAAAAATAAAACTAATGGAAAAAAATTGAAAATTTTTGTATCTATTGATATAATGTCTAGTCAGTCCCTTTCAGATGACCTTAATTTAATCCAGCAGGATATCAAAGATAGGATCGAAAGTTATTTAGATTTGAGTATTACAGAAATTGAACTTAGAGTGACTAAGTTAATTAAAGATAAATCTAATACTGGAAGAGGTGATTAATTATGTTAGAGGAATGGATAGAAAGATTCGCAATAAACAGTAAAAAATATATAGGTGGACTGATGGGATTTGCTTTTGGTTATATCTTTATAACCCGTGGTATAATGCCTATGATAGTAGTTATGCTGACAACTTTGTTGGGGTCTATTTTTGGAGATAAGGAAAATGTTAAAAAGCTAAAAAAAATATTGATCAATAGATTAAAAGAAGAATAGGAAGGGAAAATTATGAGTAGAAAGATCGCAAGAGAAGAGTTATTCAAGCTATTGTTTGAAGCTGACATGAACAAGGTAACACCATTAGAAAGACTGGAAGAATTTTTAGAAGATGGAAACAGAAAGGTAGAAGTATCGGAAGATGAGGAAACTTCTAACAACGTTGAAGAACTTACTTTGACTAAAACAGAAGTTGAATTCATTAAAGAATTTGCAGCAGGAATAGACAAACACTATGGGACTATAAACCAGGAGATCGCTGAAAAGATGGATGAATGGTCGTTGGAAACTGTAGGAAATGTAGAAAGATCATTACTTAGATTTGGTGTATATGAATTGATGTACGAAGAAACTGGTTTTGAAATTGTATTGAATGAGATCATTGAATTAGCTAAAGTTTATGGGGATGCAACATCACATGAATTTGTAAATGGGGTATTGGCTAAGTTTGTGAAGAAGTAATCTAGACTCTTCCTTTTTATTGTTTCTCGATTGACGAGTACAAAAATTTCTTATTAGCTATAAGAAAATTTCGATGTCAAAGAGAAATGGAGGTGCAGGATAAGTTGGCCTTATTTTCTTTGATTTTAGAGAAAAAATAAGAATAAAAGAGTTAAAATAAAAAGCAGAGATTAGAACCTTCTAATTTCTGCTTTTTTATTTGACTATCTATTACTTAATTTTTTTATCAGCTTTATATTTTCTTCTAAATTTTTAACCTTTGTGGTGCTGACCAGGATAGATCTTAAGGATTCTTGTTTCATAACATACTCAAAAGCACTCTCTATCAGAGGTTTATTGGGAGACTTCAAGGCTTCAATCCTATCAAAGGTTTCCCTGTCATGGAATAGATCGTTGAACTTTCTTATATCCATCTTGGCAAACTTATATCCTTTTTTTACTTTCTCCGACAATAAACCTTGAGCCAGAGTGCTGTAGGAGATATATCCAATATCGTTATTCTGGCAAAAAGGCAGGATATCCTTTTCATCGTTGGTCTGTAACATATTATATTGATTTTGAATACTGCTGATATCGCATAGGCTAGAAGCTTGCCTCAGCTCCTCCAGTTTAAAATTAGAGACTCCTATACCTTTTATCACATTCTGTTCTTTCAACTGGCTGAGAGTCTCAAATACCGTTTCTAATGATGTTTCACCATCTAAGTGGTGGACTTGATAGAGAGCGATATAATCGGTCTTTAAACGCTTTAGAGTAGCTTCTATTTCGAATAAAATGGAGTCTCTGGATATATTGTGGGTAACATGCCCCCATTCATTCCATCTGAGACCAAATTTACTGGCTATAACTATATCTTTACGAATACTCTTTGTAATTTCTCCTAAGATCTCCTCTGATTTTCCAAATCCATAGATTGGTGCAGTATCAAAAAAGTTTACACCTAGTTCAATACTTTTTTCCAGAGTCTTAATGGCCTCCTCCTGGTTAACATCTTTCCACCCATGTTTGGATAGAGCCCAGCAGCCAAAACCTAAAAGGGAGATCTCTTTATCTATATTTTTAATCTTATTATATTTCATTTTTTACCTCTTTATCTATTTTTGATTTTCAATTGAGCTTTTCTATATTTCCCTATATGCCGGGAGTTTAATAATAAAAGTAGTTCCCTGATCCTTTATAGAATCCACTCCCAGACTCCCCCTGTTAAGGTGGATAAATTCCTTTGTGATGATAAGTCCTAAACCGGTACCTTTTTCATTTTCAGTTCCTGGAGTCGTCAGATGCTGATCCAGCTTAAATAACTTAGACTGGACATCTAAATTCATTCCTACCCCGTTATCTTTAATAAATATATAGATAAACTTATCGCTTCGTTCACTATAAAGTTCAATCTTTCCAGAATTAGGAGTGAACTTTATAGCATTGGAAAGAATGTTACGGAAAACAGCATCTATCATATTTTTATCGGCCCAAATAAAGTGTTTATCGGAGATGTTGTTTGAGAACTTAATATTTTTGGATTCTAAATTTAATTTTAAAATCTGGTATGCCGAAGCAGTGAGATCATTTATCTTAACTTTCATAGGAGAAGGGATTACATGCCCCCTCTGTATTTTGGACCACTCCAATAAATTTATCAAGAGAGCGTTTATTCCCTGTATAGAATCATTAATAGAATAGATTAATTTTTTCTTCTTTGCCTCATCATAGGAATCATACTTTCTAGTTAGAATATTAAAAATTCCAGTAATCCCAGTAAATGGGCTTTTCAGATCATGAGCCAAGATAGATATAAATTTATCTTTGGTTCTGTTATTTTCTATTAGTTTTTGATTTTGTGATTCCAGTTTTTTTTCATAAAATTTACGTTTATTGGTTTCTTTTAAAATGAGCCAGATAGTAATTGACAGTAAGAAAAAAATAAATAAACTGAGCAATGGGTAACCGTCTAAAAAATATTATTTGATGGCAATTATCTCTGCTTCTGGGACTTTAACAACTAATCTCCAAGTAGAATCTGTATTTTCACCAAAATCTAATTGAGGGAGAAGTTCTTTAAAATCTATGGTATCAAAAGTAAATAAAACATCTTTACTGAGAACAGAACCACTGGTAGAGTTTATAGGGATAAAATCACCTTGTTTTAATATCTCTGATTTTTGAAATTCATCAATTTTATTGTTATTATCTAAAGCAAACCAATAAAAGTCGCCTTCAGATATTAAATTTATAGATATGTATTTTTCTAGGATATCATCGATATAACTTTGTTTACCATAGAGAGAAATAGTTCCCAAAGGAACATTATTTTTTCCATAGATAGGTGCCATAATATTGACTATAAAATTATTTTTGTAGTTTCCTAATTTAGAAAAGGTAATCTTTTTAGGATTTTTTACTAAAAATTGTTCAGGAAATTTTATATGTTCATTGTTGTAGTATTCCTCAATAATCATATGATTTCTGTTATTTCTTATATTTCCTGCGAAATATTTATTTTTAATTTTCAGATAACTTTTTAAATAATCCTGATTTTCTTTTAAATTAGACTTTTTATATAGAAGTGATCTTAGCTGGGGAGTTTCAGATAAAAAACGGACGTCATCTATATAGTCAACAAATTCCCTCTCTATATCTTTTTTTATTAAATTTAAAATCATTTTTTTCTCTGATTTAAGCTTAACTATATTCTGAGATACATTTAACTGATATAGAAAATAGATAAAAATAAAAAGAGGAATTACACTTCCTCCCAGTAAAAGTAGGTAAGATTTGTATATTTTAGATTTAGATTTAATCATCTTACCTCCTCCTTTGTATCGAATTTATACTATATTAGCACATTTAGTACAAAAATTCAACGTTTTGGCAAGATAAAATTAATGATTATGATGTTCTAATCCCTGCAGGATTATATTTTTAACATGACTGTCATTTAGGGAATAATATACGATCTTTCCATCTTTTCTATTTTTAAGAACTCTATTTTCTCTCAAAATCTTAAGTTGGTGAGATATAGAGGAATGGGTCATATTCAGAGTAGTTGCAATATCACATACACACATCTCTTCCTCTAAAAGAATAGTAATAATTTTAAATCTTGTCCCGTCTCCTAAGATCTTAAAAAACTTAGCAGTCTGGTCTAGAGAAGAAAGATCTTCCAGTGTTTTTTTTGCCTTATCTACCCTGGTCTCGTTGATAGAGACACATCTGCAAATATCCATAATTAATCCTTTATAATTACAAATTTATCGCCAACTATCTCCCTGATAACAGATGTAAATTCTAATTTATTGTTCATAATAAGGGGCAGGATAATTTGTTTTTTATCGTGGGTGATGATGTCTAAACAAGCTTCTAATTTTTTACTTTTAGGAGCTACCATCTTACGAAGT
>CAZUGM010000009.1:0-23149 GCA_964619915.1 uncultured Fusobacteriaceae bacterium
GAAGAGGAAGATTATTCGTTGTGTCCGGTCCAAGTGGGGCAGGAAAATCAACGGTATGCAAACAAGTTCGCAGAGACCTAAATATTAATTTAGCTACCTCAGCAACTACCAGATCTCCTAGAGAAGGGGAAGAAAATGGTAGGGAATATTATTTTTTAACTTTGGAAGAATTTAAAAAAAGAATAGAAAATGATGAATTTTTAGAGTATGCTAATGTACATGGGAATTATTATGGGACACTAAAGTCTGAAGCAGAATTCAGGTTAGGGCGTGGAGAAAATGTAGTTTTAGAGATAGATGTACAGGGCGGAATTCAGATAAAGAAAAGATTTGATGATGCATGTTTAGTTTTCTTTAAAGCTCCTACAGAAAAAATACTGGAGGAAAGACTTCGTGGAAGAGGAACTGAACCTGAGGAAACTGTTCAGTTAAGACTGAAGAATTCACTGAAAGAGATGGCTTTCGAAGATGAATACGATCATGTAATAGTCAATGAAACTGTAGAGAAATCTGTATCGGAATTGATAGAGATAATAAAAAAAGAAAGTAATTAATACTGGAGGAATAAAAATGAAAAAGAAAGTAACTTATGATGAATTATTAGAAAAAGTACCTAACAAATATAAATTAGCAATGACTCTAGGCAAAAGATATGGTCAAATAGTAGCTGGAGAAGCTCCTTTAGTAAAAGTAAGAAAAAAAGATACTGTAGCAGAGATAGCAAGTAAGGAAGTTATAGAAGGTAAAGTAGAGTTAGTGAGAGGAAATATAGAGGGATAGTATGAAAAAAATTCTATTGATTTTTATCTTGCTGCTTCTAATTGGATGTGGAAAAAAAGAAAAGAAAAAAATAGTAGAGAGAAAATTTGCCTTTGGGACAATGATAGATATGGTAGTTTACTCTCATGACTCTGCAAAAGCTAAAAAAGCAATGGAGTTGGCTTTTGAGGAGATTGAAAGAATAGATGACAAATTTAATACTCATAAAGAGGAAAGTTTGATCTATAAGCTAAATCATAACCCGGGGAAGTTTTTTGAATTGGATAGTGAAGGGTTATACCTGTTTTCAGGTGTGAAACAAACTTATAATCTGAGTAAAATGAAGTATGATATCACGATAACTCCCCTGATGAAAGTTTGGGGTTTTTTCGATGAATCTGATAGGGTAAAGATCCCTGAAAAAGATCAACTGGAAAAAGCTATTGGAATGATAGACTATAAAAATTTAGAAGTTATAGGGAATAAGATCAGACTGAAAACTTCTAAAAATCAGATAGATACAGGATCATTTTTGAAGGGATATGCCATCCACAGAGCTAAAATTGTACTGGCAGAACATGGAGTGGAGCATGCCTTTATAAGTGCTATCTCCAGTATTGAAACTTTGAATACAAAACCAGAAGGGGAGCCTTGGAAGGTAGGATTACAAAACCCGGAAGATCCCTCTAAGATATATCATATCGTGGGAATAGATGATAAATCCATGGGAGTATCGGGAGATTATCAGATCTATGTAGAGATAGATGGTAAAAAATATCATCATCTGATAGATAGAAAAACCGGATATCCTGTGAGAGACAGAAAGATGGTGGTAGTTATCGGAGAAGATGGTTTCTTTGCTGATATGTATTCTACAGCTTTCTTCTCTATGCCTATAGAAGATGTAATGGATTATGTCAATAGTAAAGAGGGCTTAGAGGTAATGATAGTAAAAGCTGATATGTCCGAAGTATATAGTGATGGATTCAAAAAATATATGATTAAATAATATATGGGGTAGGTGTGATTTATAATTACACCTACTTTTGTATTAAAATATAACAATTACTAAATATAGAATAATGTTGCACAACTAAAAATAGCGAGAGGAAAAGAAATGAAAGAGAGAAAAAAAGGGTTTACACTGATAGAACTGCTGGTAGTAATAGCAATAATAGGTATATTGGCCACCACACTGGCACCTAAATTAAGGGAGCAGTTAGCCAAGGCAAAGGACTCCAAAGCCATAGCAGTGTTGGGATCTGCAAGGACAGTGGCAAATCTAATATTTTTAGAAGAAATTGTAAAAGGAACAGAAATAAAAGACGGTGCTTCAGCGAGCGGGGCAATAACATTAGAAAAAATAAAGGAGAGATTAGATTCAAATGCTAAAAAAGTCTATGCGGATTCTAGTGGTAATGATGTTACATATTTAAAAATAGGTGGATCTAAAGATGAATATGGAGGGAATATGGAATATGGAAATTTTATTCCATTAAATTATCCAAGAATAGAAAATGATTCGATTGAATTAAATTTTTTTGAGTTTGCTGTGAAAAAAGTCAGTGGAATT
Source organism: uncultured Fusobacteriaceae bacterium (assembly GCA_964619915.1). Taxonomy (GTDB): domain Bacteria; phylum Fusobacteriota; class Fusobacteriia; order Fusobacteriales; family Fusobacteriaceae; genus Psychrilyobacter. The sequence goes on from CAZUGM010000009.1 coordinate 2,333, forward strand.
AACTTAGGAAAGTATAGTATGGAAGGGAAAAAATGGACTGAATATTAAAAATAAAAAAATTAATTTAGAAGCTGACCATTTGGTTGGCTTTTTATTTTTTCAATAATAAAAAGAACCTTAAAAAATATAAAAATTAATTTTGAAAAAGGTAAAATATAAACTATACTTGGACTGAACGAAATTATACTTATATATCACTTACTTAAATTACGTTAGAAGCTTCAAGGGACACCTTAGGTGAAACAAAAATTTATAGGGGGAAAATGATTATGGTTAATTTATTGTTGTTGGGAATAGTTGGTGGACTGTTAGCATTGATAGCTTCATATTTTTACGCTACAAAAGTAAATAAATATGAGATCAATGATATTAAGGTCGAAGAGATAACTGAAGCGATCAGAGAGGGTGCCATGGCATTTTTATTTGCTGAATACAAGGTATTGGTATGGTTTGTTTTAGGAGTTTCAGTTTTATTGGGAGTATTTTTAAGTCCATATGTGGCACTTACTTTTATATTGGGAGCAATTACCTCGGCAATTGCTGGAAATGTAGGGATGAGGATAGCTACTAAAGCCAATGGAAGAACTGCTATAGCCGCTAGAGACGGAGGACTGTCAAAAGCGTTGGATGTAGCCTTTGCAGGCGGGGCTGTCATGGGGCTAGGAGTAGTAGGACTAGGACTTATAGGTGTTTCAGGACTGACTATAATGTTTGATGGAAATATGGAAATTATAACAGGATTTGGAATGGGAGCATCATCTATTGCCTTATTTGCCAGAGTAGGTGGAGGGATTTACACCAAAGCAGCCGATGTAGGTGCAGACTTGGTAGGAAAGGTCGAAGCAGGGATACCTGAAGATGATCCGAGAAATCCGGCAACTATTGCAGATAATGTGGGAGATAATGTAGGAGACGTAGCAGGAATGGGAGCCGACTTATTTGAATCATATGTAGGTTCAATGATAGCTACGATGGCTTTAGGAGCTACTCTTTCCGGACTTATGCCAAAACAAAGAATGGCGTTGATTATAGCCCCTATTTTAATTGCATTCGTTGGGATCATAGCATCTATAATCGGAACGTTTACGGTAAAGACAGATAATCCAGATGAGGTTTATCATAAATTAGAGAATGCAACTAGAATATCGGGAGCATTGGCACTGTTAGGAGCATTTGGAGTTGTAAAATATCTAGGTATCCCAATAGGTGTATTCTATGCAATTGTTTCTGGATTAGTAGCAGGGTTAATCATAGCTTATTTTACAGGGCTATATACTGATACAGGTAAGAAATCAGTAAATAGAATTTCAGATGCAGCTAAAACCGGACCAGCGACATGTATAATAGAGGGATTAGCTGTGGGAATGGAATCTACTGTAGCGCCTATAATAATAATAGTAATAGCTATTTTGGCAGCCTTTAACTTTGCGGGACTATATGGAATAGCCATTGCAGCAGTAGGAATGTTATCTACTACAGGTATGGTCGTAGCAGTAGATGCATACGGACCGGTAGCGGACAATGCAGGTGGAATAGCAGAGATGTGTAACCTGCCGGAAGAGGTAAGAGCTTGCACAGACAGACTGGATGCGGTAGGAAACTCTACAGCAGCAGTAGGGAAAGGTTTTGCCATTGGGTCAGCGGCACTTACGGCATTATCATTATTTGCAGCCTATAAGCAGTCTATAGAGGCTATGTCAGGAAGGTCATTGATAATAGATATAACGAATCCTAAAGTAATAGGAGGATTATTTATTGGTGGGATGCTTACATTCTTATTCTCAGCCCTAACGATGACAGCAGTAGGAAAAGCAGCTATGGAGATGGTAGAAGAGGTTAGAAGACAATTTAGAGAGAATCCGGGGATTATGGATTACACAGCTAAACCTGACCATAAAAAATGTATAGATATTTCTACAAAATCATCGTTAAAGGAAATGGTCGTACCTGGATTATTAGCAGTATTAGCTCCGGTAATTGTGGGGTTATGGTCTGCTGAAGCTCTGGGAGGATTATTGGCAGGAGCACTTGTTACAGGAATATTGATGGCTATCATGATGGCAAATGCCGGTGGAGCCTGGGATAATGCTAAAAAGCAGATAGAAGCAGGTTATGATGGAGATGGAAAAGGATCTGACAGACATAAAGCAGCAGTAGTAGGAGATACAGTAGGAGATCCATTTAAAGATACTTCTGGGCCATCATTAAATATCTTGGTTAAACTGATGTCCATAGTTTCATTGGTATTAGTTCCTTTATTTGTATAATATTGACAATAAAATTATAAATCTAGAGCCAGAGAATTTTCTCTGGCTCATATTAACTTCTAATGGTAAATTTAAAATAAAAATAAAAATATTCAAAATAGTATTAAAAATACTTGAAATAATGAATATTATGAGATATACTGAAATGTAGTATCAAAATAAATTGAGATGGTGTTTTTATGAGATTTAGAAATGAAGATTTGGACAGGGTTATAACACAATTGAATATTGTAGAAGTTATAGGCGAATATGTCGATTTGAAGAAGACAGGTTCCAATTATAAAGGTCTTTGCCCATTTCATAAAGATACTAATCCTTCCTTTATGGTAAGTACCTCAAAGAACATATATAAGTGTTTTGTTTGTGGTGCAGGGGGGAATGTTATTAAATTCTATATGGAATATAATAAGTTAACCTATGGGGAAGCAGTCTATGAACTGAGTAAAAAATATAAACTAGATGTAACTCCTATAAGCGGGAATAGTTCAGAGGATAGAAATAAAAAATATTATAAGGTGTTGGATGAAGCACTTTCATTTTTTAAGGAAAATATCTTTTCTAATTCCGGAAGGGAAGCACTTGCTTACCTAAATAATAGGGGAATGCAGCCTGATTTTATAAGGGAAAACAATTTAGGTTATGCATTGAATAGCTGGGATTCGTTGTACGATCACCTGATAAAGAAAGGATATGATCCTCCTCTTCTGTCTAAATTAGGTTTAGTAAAGAGTGGTGACAAGGGGTATTACGATACCTTTCGTGACAGGATAATCTATCCAATCTATTCACCAGGTGGAAATGTAATCGCTTTCGGCGGTAGAACAATGAGTGAGAGAAAGGATATTGCAAAGTATCTGAACTCACCAGAAACCCCGGTGTTCCATAAGGGGAGAAACCTATATGGAATAAAAAATAAGGGGAACAGTATTAGAAGAAAAAATTATGCCATCCTAATGGAAGGCTATATGGATGTATTAGCAGCCCATGCCTATGGATTTGATGTGGCTTTGGCTCCTCTGGGAACAGCTTTTTCCGGTGAACAGGCAGAACTTTTAAAAAGATATACATCCAATGTGATAATCGCTTTTGATATGGATAATGCCGGTAGGGTAGCCAGTGAAAAAGCCAGTCTGGTCTTGAAAAAATATGGATTTAATATAAGGGTTTTAGAATTAAAAAATGCTAAAGATCCCGATGAATTTTTAAAAAAATATGGTAAGACTGAATTTTTGAAATCAGTAAAAAACTCAAAGGAGATCTTTGATTTTTTATATGATTATTATGTTAAGGAATATGATCTGAGTAATTTTATGGCAAAGCAAAATTTTATAGGTAGATTTAAGGAATTTTTTCTATCTGTGGAAACTGATTTGGAAAAAAGCTTGTATTTGAATAAACTATCGGTATCTTTAGGGATGGAAAAAGAGGTTGAAATATTAAAAAAGATCTTAATACTAAACAATGAAGATACTGTGGTACCTAAAAGAATAGAGAGAACAAGTTCAAAGACAAGATCATTAAGAATAGATGAACTGGAATTAGAAACACTAAAACTTTGTTTGAAGGATAGAAAATATTTTGAAAAATTTAAAAATAAGACTATAACGTCTCCCTTTGTTCAAAATATATTCGATACAATAGATCAAAATGGAGAACAGAACTATATACAGGAACTACTGCGTGGGAATTTTTTTAAGTTGGAAGAGGAAGAGGAGGAGATAATCCTCAATATATCTACAGAACTTTCTGCTAAAAATGAAGATGATATTATGAATACTTATATTGAGGTTTATAAGAGGTGGTTTGTAAAAGAAATTGATGAAAAGATGGGATTTTTTAGAACAAATGATATAAAGTCATTTTTAAGTTGTAAAAAAATAAAGGAAAAAATAATTGGTGATATAAAGATAGATGATTTAGAGGAAAATTATAAAGAATTTATTTCTATGAAAATTTGATTTGTAAGTGTTGAGGAGGCAAGATGAAAAATTTTATTAAAAATGGGAAAGTCCGTGAAATTATAAAGAAGGCTTTAGAAGAAAAGATTATGTCTTTTGAAGAAATAAACAACAAACTTCAAGATGATTTTGCTCCAGAAAAAATAGAAACCCTGATCAATGGGATGATCAACCAGGGAATAAAAGTAGTAAGTGAAAAAGAATTAAAGAAAAAGGCTGAAGCTAAGGAAAAAATTGCTAAACCAACCAAAACCAAATCAATGATAGTGAAATCAGGTCTTCCGGAAGATGACTCTGAATTCGATCCTGAAAAAGTTAAGGAAGTAACTAAAGAGGAATTGGATACTAAGAACCTCCTTGTGGGGGGAGTATCTGTAGATGAGCCTATAAAGATGTATCTTCGTGAAATTGGTCAGGTCCCACTATTAAAACATGCTCAAGAGATAGAATTAGCTAAATTATCTGATGAAGGTGACGAATGGGCTAAAAATCAACTTGTAGAAGCTAACTTAAGACTGGTAGTAAGTATAGCAAAGAAACATACTAATAGAGGTCTTAAATTATTGGATCTGATCCAAGAGGGAAATATTGGTCTGATGAAAGCTGTCGGAAAATTTGAACATGCCAAAGGATATAAATTCTCTACATATGCCACATGGTGGATCCGTCAAGCTATAACAAGAGCTATAGCTGACCAGGGTAGAACTATAAGGATACCTGTACATATGATCGAAACAATAAATAAGATTAAGAAGGAAGCTAGAATCTATCTGCAGGAGACAGGTAAAGAAGCTACACCTGAAATTTTAGGTACTAGACTTGGAATGGAAACTGAAAAGGTAAAAACTATTCTAGAGATGAACCAGGATCCGATTTCATTGGAAACTCCAGTAGGAAGTGAAGAAGATAGTGAATTAGGAGATTTTGTAGAGGATAACAACATGCTTAGTCCATATGAAGAAACTCATAAAACTCTGCTAAAGGAACAGTTAAATGAAGTTTTATGCAGTCTGAGTGATAGAGAAGAAAAAGTTTTAAGATTTAGATATGGATTAGATGACGGATGTCCAAGAACCTTGGAAGAAGTTGGAAAAATATTTAAGGTAACCAGGGAAAGAATTAGACAGATAGAAGTGAAAGCTTTGAGAAAATTAAGACACCCTAGCAGAAGAAAAAAATTAGAAGATTTTAAAACAGTATAGAAATTGATTATAAAAAAAAAGTTTATCTGCATAGCAGATAAACTTTTTTTAGTTTCTTAAAGAAAACCAGTGAGTGACGTTTTTCTTTTTAACGGGATTTCTATATTTATGAGGTTGAAATTTTTCGATATAAATTGAATCTCCCTCATTTAAAGTGTAAAGTTTATTGTTTAATTCGATCTCTAAACTTCCCACGATAACAACTCCAACTTCATCATAGTTGTGTCCCCATGAAAAATCACTGTGTTGATTATCATCTGAAATAGTGATAGATATACCATTTAGTGCATGATTAGCATTGGTTAATGTTTCTATAGTTATATCTCCTTGTTCCGATTCGAAGATAGATTTTCTTTCATCCTTTCTAGTGATTGGAGACTGTTCGTTGACATCCTGTAACACTTCCATAAGGTTAACTTCTAAAGCTTCACAAATTTGTTGAAGGTTACTGATAGATGGGCTATTTTGTCCCCTTTCTATATTACTGATAAATCCAACTGACAGGCTGGTTTTACCTGAAAGATCTTTTATAGTCATTTTTTGTTCTTTTCTAAAAAACTTGATTTTTTCTCCTAAATTCAAGGCATACTCCTCCTAAATCTAAATGTTAATATATATTTTACGTTTACCTCAATATTTTTAATTTTAAAATGATCTTTATAGATCTAGAAAAATTCAGATTTTAAAGCAAAACGTAAGATTTTAAAACACTGTATTTTATTTAACACTTCATTATATCATAAAAACTAATATATTAAAAACATAAGTTTCGTAGAAACAGTTCAAAAAAATGAATTTTTTTAAACTGTTACCGATAGAAAGTGTTAAGTCTTAATTAATATTTATCTTCTATGTTTGATTAAATTGTTTTTTTTATGGAAAATGCACACTTTTATTCACAAAAGTGAAATTTTTATTTGAATATAGTGAATTTTATGTTATACTAATGAGCACGTTTGGGAAAATTGTTCATTGAAGCAATTAAAAAAATTAGGAGGAAAAGAAAAAAATGGAAATTTTAAAAGGAATAGTATTGTTATTATTAGTATTAGTCGGATTCACAACGTTTAGTTTAAAGATGCCAAAAGGTATGAAAGCAATGGGTGCATTAGCAGGAGCAGCAACAGCTAGTTTTCTAGTGGAAGCTTTTCACTTTTATGTTGGAGGAGACCTATTTGGAATTACTATATTAAGAGATTTAGGAGCAGCATCTGGTGGAATGGGTGGAGTAGCAGCAGCAACTCTAGTAGCATTAGCACTTGGATCTTCACCTGTATATGCAGTATTAATTGGTTGTGCAGTATCTGGATTTGGAATATTACCAGGGTTTTTCGCAGGATATGTATTAGGATTTATCTTACCTAAGATGGAAGAAAAAATACCTGATGGAGTAGACTTAATAGCAGTTATAGTTATAGCAGCACCATTAGCAAGATTAGTAGCTATCGGAGCAGATCCATTAGTTAATGCTACACTGATCAACATTGGAAAAATAATTACTCAAGCTACGGCTCAAAGTCCAACTATAATGGCAATTATTTTAGGTGGAGTAATCACAGTAGTAGCAACAGCACCACTTAGTTCAATGGCGCTTACAGCAATGTTAGGGTTAACAGGGTTACCAATGGCAATAGGAGCTTTAGCAGTAATGGGATCATCTTTTATGAATGGAGTATTTTTTCATAGAATATTCAAAGATAAATCAACTACTATCGCAGTTGCAGTAGAACCGTTGACACAAGCTGACTTAATCTCAGCTAACCCGATTCCTGTATATTGTACAAACTTTGCAGGTGGAGCTATAGCAGGACTTATAGTAACTCACTTTGGTCTAATCAACAATGCAGCAGGAACAGCAACACCAATAGCAGGATTAATGGTTATGTACGGTTTTAATAGCCCGTTAAAAGTAACTATTGCAGCAGCACTATGTGCGGTGTCTGGATTAACGATTGGATTTATCGGATCATTAATATTTAAAAACTTTAGTATTAAAAGTGTTGCAGAAGTAAGAGGAACAGTATAAAAATAAAAATACTGTTAAAGAAAATAAAAGGATATAAAAGAAAATAAAAGAATATAGTATTAAGATATTGTACAAAATAATGATAGGTTTAGGGATGCCACCTAAACCTATTTATAATTTCAGAATTGTGATGTGAACTATTTTAGGTCTTAAAAGACTATAAAAGCACAGCGGATAAAACTTTATATGAAGAAAATTTGTAAAAAATAAAAAATATGTTATAATATAGTATAAAAAAATTTATTTTACTGAATTATTTGGAATTCAGAAAAACTTAGGAGGAAGCAGTTATGGATTCGTTAAAAGAATTATTTAAGATAGGAAATGGACCATCTAGTTCGCATACTATGGGACCAGAAAGAGCAGCAAAGAGATTTAAGATGGAGAACCCTGATGCAGCTAGTTTTAAAGTAGAATTATATGGATCATTGGCAGCTACAGGTAAGGGACATTTAACTGACTGGGTTATCGAAGAAACTTTAAAACCTAAGGCTACAGAGATAGTTTGGATGCCTGATTTTGTCCATGAGTTTCATACAAATGGAATGAAATTTATAGCTGTGGATAAAGATGGAAACGACACTAAAGAATGGTTAGTATTCTCTGTAGGAGGAGGAACTATCGTAGAAGATGGTGAATGTAGAGGTGGATCAAATAGAATTTATCCACTGACAACTATGGATGATGTAATAAAATGGTGTAAGAAAAACCAAAAAGAATTATGGGAATATGTAGCGGAGATGGAAGATTCTTCTATCTGGGCATTCTTAGAGAGAACTTGGGAAGCTATGGAAGATTCTGTAAAGGCTGGTCTTTCAAAGACTGGTGTGTTACCGGGAACTATTAAATATCCAAGAAAAGCTCAAATGTTTTATAGAAAAGCCAGAAGAGATGACTCAAGAACTAGTTATTTAGGAAAAATATTTGCTTATACATTAGCAGTATCAGAGGAAAACGGTGGAGGAGGAAGAGTAGTTACTGCTCCTACATGTGGTGCCGCTGGTATCATCCCGGGATTATTATATGCACTAAAAGAAGAGCATAACTTATCTAAGGAAGAAACTTTAAGAGGTCTTGCAATTGCAGGATTAATTGGAAACTTAATCAAAGAAAATGCAACTATATCTGGAGCAGAAGGTGGATGTCAGGCTGAAGTAGGAGCCGGATGTGCAATGGCAGCAGGAATGGCAGCATTTATCTTAGGTGGATCTTTAGATCAAATAGAATATGCAGCAGAGATGGCATTAGAGCATCACTTAGGTCTTACATGTGACCCGGTGGGAGGATATGTACAAATTCCTTGTATCGAGAGAAATGCAGCAGCTTCAGTTAGAGCATTAGATGCAGCTAACTATGCATTATTTACAGATGGACAGCATACAGTTAGTTTCGACAAGGTAGTACTTACAATGAAGCAGACTGGTCTGGACATGAAGAGTGAATATAAGGAAACATCATTAGGTGGATTAGCTAAATTTGATTTTAATGCAAACTGCTAATAAAAAAAATAAAAATTAAGGATAATAAGAGGATATCTTGTATACTTAATTGACTGAGAGGTAGCTCCTATTGGACTACCTCTTATTTTAATATTAAATTCATTGAAAGAGTTTAAAATCTTTGGTATTATATATAATACTAAAAAAATATATTTGGGGTTGAGAAGATGAGAATAGATTTTAAAAATATGAAAAATGTGATAGATATGAGGAGCTTTGAGCTGATGGCTGAAACTTCGACCTCTGATGAATTTAAGGATTTAATCTTAAATTTCGAGGGGAAAAAAATAGACGAGATAGATGGCAGAGTTGAAAAATTCGATCTTAAAAATACTGGAAGTTTCTATGAGAATACTGTAGAAAATTATCTAAGAGAACTGTCCTCTGTAAAGTCTATAAAAAAGGAAAAAATATCAGAATTGATAAAGAAAATTAAGGATGGGGATACCTCTTCCAGAGAAATCCTCATGGAAGGGTCATTAAAACTAGTAGCCAAGACAGCTCTTTATTATTCCAAAGTAGGAACAAGTTATATAGAGTTAGTTCAAGATGGTCTTATGGGAATTGTAAAGGCTATAGACAACTATGATCTGGAATATCCTATGGATTTTTCAGAATATATGGAATTTTGGATAAAATATGAGATGATTCAAAGTAATAAATTGGTTGTAGAAGAATTAAAATCACCAGTGATAGCTTATTTTAAAAATATGAAGGTAGAGTTGTATAAGTCAGAGAACAAAGTTGCCGATTCGGAGATGAAAGAGGTAAATTCAGAAGAGATAAAGAGAGTTTTAAATATGGAGATAGAGGAGTTTGACAATTTACAAAAGATCAATGATTATGGATTTTTGATAAAAAAAGAAGATAGAGAGGAAGCTGAAGTGTATAGGAGTATTGCCGAAGTGGACATGGAATTGGCAAAGGTGGAAAAATTGATGTCGGTGTCTAACCTGGCCAATAAATTTACATCCACTGAGATAAAGATCCTGGATCTGTACTATGGACTCAGCGGGAAGAGAAAATATTTTGAGGAGATAGGTGAGATCTTAGGTATGAAACCTTCAGAGGTAAAGGCGGAGATAGAGAAGCTTATGATAAAATTAAAATATAATGGAAAGAAGGAATGGATCGATGAAGATTAAGAGTCTGATAAGAAAATTAGAGAATAAATTTCCTAAAAATATAGCTGAATCCTGGGATAATATAGGTCTGTTGGTCGGGGATGAAGGCAGAGAGATATCAAAGGTACAGATCTCATTGGATGCCACAGAAGAGGTCATAGACCACGCCATAGAGGCAGGGGCAAATCTAATTATAACCCATCACCCGATTATATTCAGCGGGATAAAAAATGTTACTTCTAAAAATTTGATGGGTAGAAAACTTTTAAAATTAATTGAGAATAAGATCGCTGTATATTCCATGCATACCAACCTGGATTCTGCAGAGGGTGGACTAAATCAATATATATGTGAAAAATTAGGGGTAAAAACCTCTAAAATTTTAGATGAAAAAAATATGGATATGTATCTGCTATCAGTCTATATAAAAGTAGAATTTGAGGACAGATTAAAATCTAAGATAGAGGAATTTGGACTGGAATACAATGGGTATAAAAATGTATACTATACCTCTGATTCTATGGAAAATTTTGAAAAGATAGAGGGAAAGGAGAAGTTTATTAATCAAAATAAAAAAATAAGTATCTTAGGTGAAAAAGGAAAATTATCTAATCTGTTGAATGAAATAAAAAAAATTCATCCCTATGATGAGGTCGCTTACGAGATGATAAAAACGGAAAATAAGATCTCTTTAGGTGGGCTGGGAAGGATATACAGCCTTCCTGAGAAGGTTCAGTTAGGCAGCTATCTAGAGGAAGTTAAAGATAAGTTATCCCTAAATAGTGTAAGGGTAGTAGGAGAATGGGATAAAAAAATAAAAAAAATAGCTGTAGTAAATGGTGGAGGAGCTAGTTTTTTAGGTAAATTAGAAAAAATAGGTGTTGACCTTTTTATAACAGGTGATATAAAATATCATGAAGCCTTGGATGCGAGGGAGATGGGGATATCTATCTTTGACATTGGACACTATGAAAGTGAGTATTTCTTTACCGATATAATAGAAAGATATTGTGATGACTTAGAGGTGGAGATCTATAATGATCAGCCTGTATTTAAGAGTTTATAAAATTAGGAGGATCCTATGATAAAAAGAATAGTGTTTCTAATCCTTGTAGTATTTACGTTTTCCTTTGGACAGGTAAATGACAGTGGTAACTATTTGACTACAGAAGAGAAGCAAGAGGTTGAAAAAAAATTATCAGAGATTGAAAAAAATGGAGATATAGTGTATCATATAAATCTTGGCAGAAAAATGGACGAAAAAGATATCGTTGAAAAAACGATAATTTTGGACATAATTCCAGACGGGAAAAATGATATTAATGTAAAGTTAAAATTTACCCAAGATATAGATACCAGTGCTTACGAGGAAGAGATCGATAATTTATTGATTGAAGGGGAAGAAGCAATAGTAAAAAAAGAGTATGAAAAATTTATACTGAGTGTTTTGGATGTATCGGAAAAAATTGTGGATGATATAGAAGTGGAGAAACAGGAGATCCAAAAACAAGAGGTAAAAAAGACATTCATTGAAAATAAATTTGCAGGGTTACTGATCTTGATATTTATGGCTATAGCTATTTTTGTAACTTTAAGATTTATAAAGATGGGTGGAATTAGAAGAAAATAATTATTAACTATGAGTTAATAACTAGGTGTTAGAGTCAGTCGCTGCTGGAGAAATCCAGGGGAGGAACGTCCGGGCTCCGCAGGGCAATGAAGGTAGCTAACGGCTGCTGAGGGAAACCTTAAGGAAAGTGCCACAGAAAATAGACCGCCTATAAACTTGTTTTATAGGTAAGGGTGAAAAGGTGGGGTAAGAGCCCACCAGTATGATAGGAAACTATTGTAGCTTGGTAAACCCCTTCTGGAGCAAGACCGAAGAAAGGTCATTATGAGACTGCCCGTCTCGATCTTTAGGTGTGTCGCTTGAACCTATAAGCAATTATGGGTCTAGATAAATGATTGACCAACGACAAAACCCGGCGTATCCTAACACCTATTTATCATAAAATTAATCCCTTCTAGGCTAGTTTTACTAGCTTAGGAGGGATTTTTACATACATTAAATTCAATCATAAGGTTTGACCGTTTATTTGGCGGGAATATTTGTATGATATAATAAAAAGAAAACTTAGGAGGGTATAAGACAATAATAATAAACATAGATGATATACTAAAAAAATTAGAGGAGGAGAAGAAGTTGAGAAATTTAAAATTATCCAAAAGATTAATATCGTACATGACCTTAACAGGGATCACTCTAGTTTTAATATACTTTGATTCGAGGTTTGAAAAAGTAGTAGATCGCTCATGGGAAGAGATCGTAAGTGAATTTTTAATCTGTACTCAACCTGCAATATGGATATACTTTGAAAAATCTGGTTTTAGAAAAAGCAATCACAGTAATTTGATGTTATATGGTTTTATCATCTTCTATCTAGGAGCTTTACAGGATTTAGTGGATGAATTCTATAAAATAGAAGGGTTCTTTGCTAAATTAGAAAATGTCTTGGTCCCTATAGGGCTAATTATCATATCGGTTGCTGTTATTCTACGTTTTTTAGAAGAAGAAAAAAATAAGCAGATTCTTTCACAAAAAACTAAAGATATATATAATAAAAGCATTAAAGATCCCTTAACCGGACTATATAACAGATATCACCTGGAAGAACATCTTGAAACTATCCTAGACAGACTAATAGATATTAATTCGGATATATCGGTAGCATTTATCGATATTGATAATTTTAAAGGAGTCAATGATGTACACGGGCATCTAAAGGGGGATGAGATTCTAAAAATGTTGGGGGCGGAAATAAACCGCTGTATAAGGGAGAGTGACTATGCTTTTAGATACGGTGGCGATGAGTTTTTGATAATATACCCAAATACTAAAGCACAAACAGCTTTAGCAATAACTGAGAGGGTCAGAAAAAATATTTCTATATCATTGAAGAGGGAAGGAATAAAGTCAAGCCTGAGTATTGGAATTACCACATATCAAAAATTTGAAAGTTACAAACTATTGATAGATAGAGCTGATAAGGTTATGTATGAATCCAAAAAAAATGGTAAAAATCAAATAACTGTAGCAATATCATAAATAAAAAAACCTTAGGTTCAATTATTTATTATAAAATTAATCCCTCCTACATCGGTTTAGCTGATTTAGGAGGGATTTTCATATACTCTTGATCCTCTTATCCTAGTGGAGAAACAAAGTTTATACCATAGGAAGAAAAAATCTAAGGTTTATTACATATTATAATAATATTTAAATCTCTGAAATCTGTGTCAAAGTCTTTAATTGGTCGAGATTGGTGGCAAAAAAAGTATTTTACTAAAATTTATGATATTATATAGTTGGAATAAAAATCTGATAGAGGTGATAAAAAATATGAAATATAAGATGATAGTAACCGATATGGATGATACACTGTTAAACAGTGAGGGAAAGATATCGAGAGAAAATAAAAAAGCTATAACGAAAGCCCAGGAGATGGGGATAAAATTTGTCTTAGCTTCAGGAAGGCCTACCTTTGCCATGAAGGCGTTTGCCAAAGAATTGGAACTGGATAGATACGGAAGTTATATGCTGAGCTATAATGGAGCTATAATCACTGAGTGTGCTACAGATAAGATATGGTTAGAGGAAAAATTAAGTGTAGAAGATGCCCACAAGATACATGACCTGTCCAAGGAGCATAATGTTCATCTGCTTACCTATGTAGATGAGGAGATCACTGCTGAAACTACAAGTGAATATATAGATGTGGAAGTTGATCTCACAGGAATGCCATATAGAAAGGTAGACTGTTTTAAATCAACCGTAACTGAGCCGGTAGTAAAGTGTATTATGCTGGAAAAGCCGGAATACTTAAAAGAGGTAGAGGGAAAATTAAACGAACTCTTAAAGGGAGAATACAGTCTGGCAATATCTAAGCCATTTTTCCTAGAGGTGATGAAAAAAGGGATAGATAAGGGGGCTAGTTTGTTGAAATTAGCTCATAAGTTGGATATAAAGCCCGAAGAGATTATAAGTGTAGGAGATTCCTATAACGATATGACCATGTTAGAAGTGGCAGGGATGCCGGTAGCTGTAGAAAATGCAAAAATAGAAGTGAAAAATATGTCTAAATTTATCTCAACATCTCATAACGATGATGCACTGAAAACAGTGATCGAAAAATTTATAATCGAGAAAACACTAAATATGTAATAAAATTTAGTAAATCAATAGAGAGATTATAAGTGTTATATCGATAATTATGAAATAAAATAAAAAAGATTTAAATCTCAATAAAATTGGATTTAAATCTTTTTTTATTTTATATAAAGGATTTTTTGTGATATTAATGTAGAAATAAAGATTGACTTTATAACTTTAATATTATATACTTTTTCATGAAAGTGACCAGTCAGTCATTTTTTTTTAAGGAGGAAAGAATGGACAATAAAAGGAAGAAAAGAAAAAAAATAATAGAAGTAGCTATGAGACTTTTTGTAGAAAGGGGATTTCATGGTACACCTACAAGTTTAATAGCTAAGGAAGCCGAGATTGCTACTGGAACTTTATTTAACTACTTTAAAACCAAGGATATTTTGATAAATGAAATATTTAAGGAGATAAAATTAGAACAAAAAGAGAGTATTTTAAAGGACTTGGATGGGGCAAAAACTTATAAAATGAAATTGAAGAAAATTTGGGATAATTTAATTGTTTGGGGGATAGAAAATTCAGAGGAAAGGAAGTTCATAAATTATTTTACTAATTCTAATTTTATAAGTGATGATACTAAAACAGAGATGCAAAAAAACTATAAATTTTTATTGGATATTTTCAGAGATATTATAGAAAAAAAAGAGATGAAAAATATAGATGAATTGATGCTGATACTTAACTTTATGGGAGCCTGTATATTTACAGGAAAATATTTTCATATAACCAAGGAGACCTACGATAAAAAAATATCTGATGAACCCTTTGAAAGATTTTGTAAGAGTATAGAGCTAAGCGATGAAGATTAATTATTTTAATGAAGAGGAGAGGAAAATATGAAGAAGGTAATGACTTTGATGCTGATATTAATGGCATCTTCCCTATGGGGTTCAGAAAAAATGACTTTAAATGAGTCCTTAGATATGGCCTATGAAAACAACTATGAATACCAGAATGTGAAGATTGATAAGGAAAATATTGATTTACAGGTGAGGGAAGGGTATAAAACAGCTGCTCCTAGATTGGATTATAGAGGCGGATATACTGCTACAGGAGATGAAAATAAAATGAGTATGATGGGCGGTGGGCCAAAGAGTGATCAAAGGCTCAACCATGAATTGGGAATTACTCAGCCCATCTATAATGGTGGAACGGTAATTGCAGGGATTGAAATTGCTAAGATCTCCCAGGAATTAATGAATTATAAATTGGAGAAAAGTAAGAGTCAGTTAAAATTACAAGTGATAGATGCATATCTGAAGGTCCTCGCTCAAGCAGAGGTTATTGCGGTATACGAAACGTCTCTAGAGGAAGTTAAAGCTTCCTTTGACCAGGCAGAGAGAAAATATCAATTGGATATAATCTCCAAATCGGACTACTTACCTCTTAAAACACAGGTTATATCCACAGGGACCAATCTGGTAGAAGCGCAGAATCAGGGTGAGATATACATGATTGAATTTAAAAATATTATTGGAATGCCCATAGACAGAGATATAGATTTAGAGAGTTTGGAGTTTCAAAAATATGATTTAGATCTGATAGATGTAGATGCAGATATAAGTTATGCCCTTTTAAATAATAAAGATAGCCGGATATCTCAGTTAAATACCAATATAGTCGAGGAACAGGAAAAAATATCCAAGTCAGATCTATTGCCACAAATAAATGCAAGGCTGGCTTATAGTGCTGAAGATAGACATTTGAGTGACTCTATGGATGAATGGTATTGGACTGCAGGTGTAGAGATAAATTGGAGATTATTTGATTTTGGGAAATCTTGGGATGCCTATACAAGAAGTAAGAATGAGACTAAAAAAGCTGAAAATACAGAGAGAAAAGCTTTGGATGATTTAGAGGTGAATATCAGAACTAACTATATTGATCTGGTTAAGTTAAATGGGACTACAGAGGCCAAGGAAGCTGAATTGGAGGCTTCACAAGAAAACTATGATCTGCAAAAAAGAAAATATAATGAAGGAATTATATCTATAACAGATTACTTGATCTATGAAACTAAGTTAAATGATACTAAATTATCTCTGATTAAAACCAAGCTGGATTATTACTATGCATATGAAAAATATTTAGAAGACTTAAAGTAAAAACCTAATTATTAATTATTGTTTCGCCCATAGGCGAACGGGAGGATAGAATGAATAAGATAATGAAGCAGATGGCTGTATTACTTGTAGCATTGAGTTTAGTAGCTTGCGGGAAAAAAGAAGAAGTTGTCAAGGGAAAGGAAGAAATAAATTATAAAAATGTAAAGGTGGTAGATGCTGATTTAGGCGAAATAAACAAAGTAGCAGTATCATCCGGATCTCTGGATTCTATAAACGAGATGGAAGAAATTACTAAAAGCAGGGTAGATGTTATAAAAATAAATTATAAAAACGGCGATAAAGTAAAGGTAGGAGATGTAGTATTAGTGCTGGAAAACCAGGATGTAAAATCTGCATATTTAGATTCTAAAGCAAGGGTTATCTCAACAAAGGCAGATTATGAGACGCAGAAAACTACCTATAATAAGTATGAAGTTCTTTACAATGAAAAGTTGATTTCAGAGGAGGAGTTTTTAGGTATCAAAAATAAATTGGCTTCCAGTGAAGGAGTATATAGGTCTGCTAAGGCATCACTTTTGAAAAATGAAAAAGATTACAATGATCTCACTGTAAAGGCTAAGATAGATGGAACAATAGCAAATTTAGACCTGAAATTATATCAAAAAGTAGAGAAAGAAAAACCTCTGTTTAAGATCGTGGATAATGACAGTTTAAGAATCTTAAGCGGGGTGTCATCTCAGGATGTAGTGGGGTTAAAGACGGGGGCTATAGCTAATATCTATGTGGAAAACTCTCTGGATCCTGTCCAGGGATCGCTGTATGAGATAAACCCCATAGCAAATCCATCTACCAGGAAATTTGAAGTAAAGATAAAGATGGAAAATAAAGACTCTAAGTATAAGCAGGGGATGTTCGCAAGGGTGGAATTATATACTGGGGAAAAAGAAGGAATACTGGTCCCTAAAAAAGCTATAATTATTGAGGAATTATATTCATATATATTTGTGGCAAATAAGGAAAATATCGAAAGTGAAAAAGAAGGAGTAGAAGAGACAAAAGAGAAATTAGTAGCCAGAAAGGTAAGGGTAAACTTAGGTATCTCCGATGGAGAAAATCAAGAGGTGATAAGCTCGGATTTAAAGGAGTCAAATAAGGTAGTGGTAGTAGGACAATACTCTCTGAATGATGGAGATTTTATAAAGGAAGAGAATTAGGAGGACGAAGATGGCTATATCATCAATTGCAATAAAAAGACCTGTTTCGATTATCATGCTTATGATAACCATGGTAGGGATGGGGTTATTAGGGTTAAAAAATATGCCAGTAGATCTGATGCCCAATATGAATATTCCTGTAGTAATGATTCAGACTACTTGGATAGGAGCTACTCCAGAGGATATGGATAGTTTGGTTACCAGAAAAATAGAGGAGGTTATGCCCAATATAGAAGGGATAAAGGAGATGAATTCAACCTCAGCAGAAAATTTATCCTTCGTTGTATTAGAATTTGACTATGGAACAGATACAGATAAGAAAGTAACCGATGTGCAGACAGAATTAAACAATATCAGAAATGATCTGCCGTCAGATATAGATACTCCCATAGTAAAAAAAATTCAACCAGGGGGAGAAACGGTAATTGCTGTTACAGTATCAGCTGAGGATTTAATCTCAGCTAAAAGTTTGGCAGAAAATAGAATAAAACCCAGATTTCAGCAAATCTTAGGAGTAGGAAATGTAGGAGTTTATGGTGGATATGAAAAGGAAGTAAAGGTAGAGGTAGACCCGACTAAGATAGAATCTTATGGAATGAATATCGATGATCTTTACAATATAATAGGGCAATCCAGTACAAATATTCCTGCCGGAACTGTCGAAGAAGGCGGAAAAAGATATCTTATCAAGGTGATGACAGAATTAAAAACTGTAGAAGAGGTACAAAATATAGTAATTAGTAATGAAAATGGAAAGGTTTTATATCTGAAAGACGTAGCAGATGTAAAGCTAGGGAATAAAGATGTGGAAAGTTACAACAGGATGAACGGGACACCTTCAATCTCAATATCGGTAGAAAAATCTACAGATGGAAATTCTGTATCCATCTCAAATGGGGTAAAAGAAGCGATGGAATCTCTCTCTCAGACATTACCGCCAGATGTTAAATTAAGTGTATCCTACGATACATCTATAGACATATCTAACTCTATAAACAATGTAAAAAATAGTGCTATAGCAGGGCTGATCCTTGCTTCGATAGTATTATTTATATTTTTAAAAGACATCAGAGCTACTATTATCATAGCTATGGCAATACCGCTATCTATTATAGGAGCATTTTTCCTCTTGAATAGTATAGGAGTAGGACTGAATATAATATCTCTTATGGGATTATCTCTTGGGGTAGGAATGCTGGTAGATAATGGGGTAGTAGTATTAGATAATATATACAGACATATGACAGAGTTAAAAAAACCTAAATTTGAATCTGCCAGAGATGGAGCTTCGGAGATGCTTGTTCCGATTATAGCTTCTACTGCTACCACAGTCGCGGTATTTTTACCCATAGTAATGACTGAAGGTCTGGCTAAGGAAGTATTCTTTGGGATGTCATGGGCTGTAACCTTCTCACTTCTGGCTTCACTATTGGTTGCCATGACCTTTGTACCGATGATATCCAATAAGATATTGAAGGAAAAGGTAGTGGAAGTACAGGATGGGAAATTACTTATCTTTATAAAAAAGAGATATGTAAAATTATTGTCACTGACATTGAAACATAAGTTGAAGACCTTATTGTTAGTAATAATAATGTTCTTTGCCATAGTTATACCTGGAATAAAGATAGTTGGGGGAGGGTTCATCCCTGCTACAGATGACAATGTATATGTTGTGACAGGTGAAACACCACCGGGAGTAACACTGGATAACGTTGACTCTATTACCAGAAGGGTAGAAAAAATATTAGAAGCTGATAAATATACAAAAAATATAGAAACCTCGGTAGAAAATGACGGGTTTTCCATCAATGTAAAGTTAGACCTGAGAAAAGACCGAGATAAATCAGTATTTGAAATAACAGATATTATAAGGGAAAAATTAAAAGACATTCCCGATGTAGATTTAAATGTAGCTGACGGGTATGCCAAGGGACCGGATAGCGGTGGAAGGGATATAGAATTAGACCTTACATCGGATAATGCAGGACAATTGGACAGCTTTGCTGAATTAGTCTTTGCAGAGATGAAAAAAATGCCGGAAATAGGAGACTTTAAGAGTAGTTTGACTGGAGGAAGTCCAGAGGCAAGAATAGTAATAGACAGGGAAAAGGCAAGATATTATGGTATAAGACCGGCAGATATCAACAAGGTAATCTTCTATCAAGTATTGGGATCGAATCCTATTGATCTTAAAACAGATTTAGAGGAGATCGAGGTAAATGTAATGATGCCTGACGAATACAGGAAATCATTATCTAAGTTGATGACAAGTAAATTAAAATTAGATTCAGGTGATATTATCCAAGTTTCCGATGTGGCTTATATAAAGGTAGTAGAAGGTCCGGCGGAAAAAGAGAAGTTAAACAGAATCAGAAAGGTAACTTTGAGTGCAAACTTAAGGGGAGGAAACAATAGTAAAACAGTGGAAAGATTGATTACAGAAAGGATAGAAAAATTAGGTGTACCAACTAGTGTAAGTTATAGATTTGGTGGAGATAACCAGAGAACTGCTGAGATGATGGTACAGCTGAAAAATTCAATGTTTATTGCAATATTCTTGATCTTTGTAATATTAGCTTCTCAATTTGAATCATTGGTACTGCCATTTATAATCATGGGATCTGTACCGCTGTCTATAATGGGAGTATATGCAGGTCTGGTAATTACAGGTAAGGAATTTAATGTAATGGTAATGGTAGGAATTATCATGTTAGCCGGTATAGTAGTTAATAATGCCTTAGTATTAATTGACTATATAAAGTTGCTGATTGCAAGGGGAAGTGAAAGAAGAACAGCGGTCTTGGAAGCTGGTAGAACAAGATTGAGACCAATTCTTATGACAACTCTAACAACTATGTTAGGAATGCTGCCATTAGCCTTGGGGATAGGTCAGGGATCTGAAATGTATCAGAGTATGGCTATATCTGTAATCTTTGGGTTGATGGTTTCTACATTGCTGACCCTGGTGGTAATACCGGTGCTCTATGAATTGGTGGAAAATGGAGTGGACAGAGTAAAAGCTAAATTTAAAAAATAACTCGTAAGGGGGGCTTCTATGGAATTAAATGGAGAGTATAAAGAACTGAGAGTATTGTTTGATGGATCTTTGGAAGAGATTATATTGGAAGAACTAAAAAATAGTGATGTTATAAAATATGCTATTATTCCAAAGCTGAAGGTGTCATGGCAGAAAGGGATAAAACAGCTTAATACCCATGTTTGGCCTGGAGAGGATG
>CAZUGM010000010.1:0-22794 GCA_964619915.1 uncultured Fusobacteriaceae bacterium
TTATAAAATTAAGTGAAAAATATTCACTGGGTAAAGAGGTTACAAAAACAAGGATGTATCTGGAAACTATGGAAAAAACAATGCCTGGTATTGAAAAAATAATAGTGGATCCTGAATTAAAAGGAAGTGTCATCAACTTAATTGGAGGAGGTGTGGAAGCTAATGAAAAAACTAATAATTAGTATTCTAGCAATAGTTGTAATAGTATCATCTACATCTTTATTTCAAGTTTCAGAGATTGAAAATACCGTTGTCATTAGATTGGGAAAACCCAAAAGAGTAGTAACAGAACCTGGATTATATGTAAAAGTTCCATTTATAGATGATGTCAGATATTTTGATAAAAGATTATTAAACTATGATGCAGCACCTAAGGGAATTATAATCAAGGAAAAGAAAAGTATAGTAATAGATAACTATGCCAGATGGAAGATTTCTGACCCTCTGTTATTTTTACAGAGTGTACAAAATATAGGAGGAGCTCAGGCCAGATTGGACGATATTGTATATTCTGAACTCCGAAGAGAGATGGGGAAATATACTCTGTCTGAAATAATATCTTCTAAGAGAGATATCATTATGGAAAATGTAACTAAAGAAAGTCGGGAAATAGCAAAATCTTCAGGTATTGATATAATAGATGTAAGGATAAAAAGGGTAGAACTGCCTAAGGAAAATGAACAAAATATCTATAAGAGGATGGAAGCGGAAAGAAACCAACAGGCTAAGAAATACAGGGCAGAAGGAAGGGAAAAATCATTGGAAATTACCTCCCAGGCCGATCAGGAAAAAACTATAATATTGGCAGAAGCTTATAGAAAATCCGAGGAACTAAAGGGTGAAGGAGATGCAAAAGCACTGGAAATATACGCTGATGCATATAACAGAGACCCTGAATTTTATAAATTTATGAAAACTTTGGAATCCTATGAGACAATTATGGATAATAAAACTAAGGTGATATTATCTACAGATTCAGAACTATGGAAGATGTTACAAACAAAATAAGGAAGAGGTATAGAAATTGGATAAGAAAAAAGAAGAAATTAAAGAAGAAATATTACTGTCAGATTACGACTATCATCTCCCAGAGGAACTGATAGGACAGACTCCTACAATGCCCAGAGATCATTCTAGATTACTGGTTGTTGATAAAACTAAAAAAGAGATAGAGCATAAAAAATTCTATAATATTTTAGACTATCTAAATGAGGGAGATGTACTCGTTCGAAACTCCACTAAGGTAATTCCTGCAAGACTTATAGGTAAAAAAGAAAGTGGAGCAGTGATGGAAGTATTTTTACTGAAAAGGCTGGAATTAAACAGATGGGAATGTCTGGTAAGACGTGCTAAAAAATTAAAGTTAGATCAGACAATAATATTTGGGAACGGCCAATTAAAGGCTACTCTAAAAGAGGTAAAGGATGACGGGAACAGAATCCTGGAATTTACTTTTGATGGAGTTTTCGAGGAGATAATCCACGAATTGGGGCAGATGCCGTTACCGCCATATATTACAGAAAAATTAGAAGATGGAGACAGATATCAGACTGTCTATGCTGAAAAAGGTGAATCGGTAGCAGCTCCTACTGCCGGACTTCATTTTACCGAGGAATTATTTGAAAAAATAGCCCAAAAAGGTGTAGAGATAGTAGATGTATATTTAGAAGTCGGACTGGGAACATTCAGACCTGTTCAAACTGAAAATGTATTGGAACATAAGATGCATTCTGAAACTTTTGAAGTGCCGGAAAAAACAGCAGAAGTTGTAAACAGGGCAAAGGCAGAGGGAAGAAGGGTAGTTGCAGTAGGAACAACCTCTGTAAGAACATTGGAATCAGCTACCGATAGCTGTGGTAAATTAACAGCAACTTCGGGAGATACAGAGATATTTATATATCCGGGATATGAGTTTAAAATAGTAGATGCATTGATTACAAATTTTCATCTTCCTAAATCGACACTACTTATGCTGGTTTCGGCATTGTCTGAAAAAGACTTTATGTTCAGTGTCTATGAGGAAGCTGTAAAAGAAAAGTATGAATTCTTTAGTTTTGGAGATGCAATGTTTATATATTAACCCTCACCTTCTTATGTTGCTCCCTATCAGGGAGTAACAAAGCAAATATAGGTGAAAGAGAGTATATTAGAAAAATAAATAGAAAGAGGTAATTAGAATATGAGAATAATAGCAGGAAGTGCTAAGGGAAAAAGAATAAAATGCAGGGATGGATTTGATACCAGACCAACTACAGACAGGGTAAAGGAATCACTATTTTCAATGATTGCTCCATATATAGATGGTGCAAAAATATTGGATTTATTCAGTGGAACCGGGAATATAGCTTTGGAAGCAATAAGCCGTGGAGCTTCAAGAGCTGTAATGATAGAGAAGGAAAAAGATGCACTTAGAGTGATCATAGAAAATGTAAATAATTTAGGGTTTGAAGATCAGTGCAGGGCATATAAGAATGAAACTTTGAGAGCTATTACAATTTTAGGGAAAAAAAGGGAGAAATTTGATATTATATTTTTAGACCCTCCATATAAAGATAATGTGTGTACCAAGGTAATTGAAAAAATATCTGAAACTGGAATATTAGCTGAAAATGGGTTAATAATAGCGGAACACCATATATTAGAAGATATGGAAGAAAGTGTGGCTGAATTTAAAAAAGTAGATGAGAGAAGATACGGTAAAAAAGAATTGACTTTTTATACCAGATAAAGATCTATAGATATCTGAGAGAGAAAGGTTGAAAGAAACTTTTTCTCTCTCTTTTTTTTTCGCGTAAAGAAAAAAATGTCTATATCTGTAATAAATATGAATTTTTAAGAAAACAACGAAATTTCTTATTTTATTTAAGTTTTACTTAGTTGAATATATTATTTATCTGTTATCTTTTTTATGTTTTTAGTATCAAAATAATTAAATCACAATATTATTTGTTGACATAATGTTCTGTATAAGGTATAAATATATGCAAACTAAATATCCTGAAGAGAAAAAAGAGAGGAGGAGATGACTAGCTGATTAGCTAGTCCTCTCTTTTATTTTTTTTTGAAATATTGCTTTGAGAATAGCTTAACAAAGTAAGAAGGGAAAAAAATATAGGGGGAAAGAAAGATGAGTAATTTTTTTAAATCGGTAGGAGGAGCAATTGGTGTTGACACTAAAAATGTAGATAAGGAATACACCAGATATAAGTGGCAGGTATTCATTACAATATTTGTAGGTTATGCAATTTTTTATATAACAAGAAAAAACCTTTCATTTGCAAAACCATACTTGATTGAACAACTGGGATATACTAAACTGCAAGTCGGTGCTATAGCAGCTGGGATGCCTTTAGCTTATGGATTCGGAAAATTTATTATGGGGGGAGTATCAGATAAAATGAACCCCAGATATTTTATGGGATTCGGACTTATTTTGGCAGGTATAGTGAATATTATGTTCGGAAGTGTTCATAGTATTGTGGCTTTTACTGTTCTTTGGACTATAAATGGATGGGTTCAATCTATGGGGTGGCCTCCATGTGGAAAAACAATGAAAGTATGGTTTTCTGACAAGGAGAGAGGAACATGGATGTCTGTCTGGAATACAGCCCATAATGTAGGAGCTATGCTGATTCCATTCGTAGTAATAATAGGGGTAAGTATGTTTTCGGGAAGCTGGAGAGGACTATTTTTCCTACCGGGAATCATATCTATAATAGTTGGTATTTTAACGATGGTATTCTTGAGAGATAAACCTGAATCATTGGGATTACCATCTGTGAGAGAGTATCATGGGGAAGTTGTAAAGGAAGAAGTAAAGATTAAAAGTAAAAGAAGTTCTAAACAAATATTTGTAGAAGATATCTTAAAAAATAAAGTTCTTTGGTCTTTAGCACTATCAAATGCATTTATCTATTTCCTTAGATACGGGACATTGGACTGGATCTCTGTATACCTGGTTCAGTATAAGGGGATCAATATGAAGGATGCAGGATTCTCATTTTTCATGTTTGAATTTGCCGCAATACCAGGAACTATCTTATTGGGGTGGATCTCGGATAAAGTTTTCAAAGGTAGAAGAACACCTTTAATTATGTTATGTTTATTATTGTCAGCAATATTAGTAACAACTTATTGGATGACTGATAATATGGTAATAATAAATATCGCAATCTCATTGATAGGGGCTTTAATATACTTCCCAGTAGCAGCCATAGGTATAGCAGCGGTGGATATCGCCAAAGATGACAGTGCCGGAATGTCGGCAGGATGGACAGGACTATTTGGTTACTTTATAGGAGCTACAGGTTCTGAATTAGGTGTAGGGTATGTTTTAGATAACTATTCATGGAATGTATATTTTATAATGTTGATAGCTTCAGCAGTTATAGCTATGTTACTATTAATACCTGCATGGAATTCAGGTAAAGAAAAGTAAAAAAATTAAAAGGTATAGGTAGCTCCTAAACCTACCATACTAGAATTGCTCCCTTTTATAAGGGGGCTTTTTTTTATATTGTCTGAAAGAGTTTCCACATAATAATATGAAAATAAGTCGATGTTTCGGCTCAGACTATATGCCAATACAGTGGTAAATCTTATGGCATTCCCTAATCCCTCTATATTATGGGATGGAACCTCAGAATAAATAGATGCAGAGGTACCAAAATATTTATTGGTGTATGAATTACTCATTATTTCATAACTTAAAAAAACAAGTAGAATAAATTTTTTAAAGGGAATACCTCCTAAAATACCTATAGATGCAGTATTTTCATCACAGTTTCCGCGAATATTATGCTTGATTCCACCGGTTAAAAGAAGGTAGCCTAATTCGTAACTTCCGCCTATTCCCACCATGACAGGGTTATCCTCGTTGGAGAGTTCTTTTAGATAGGAGTTGAAGTCTTCATCTGTATGACCAGCGAATCTATATTCAGCAGTAAAGTTTAAATTCACTTTATTACCTTCATAGAATGTATACCCGTTATAGATACCTCCAAAGGTGTAGAAGTTATTGTATCTGGCATTTATTAAGGGGACTACAGTGGAGTAGGGAGATGTGTCATTTAATCGTGGCTCGATGGCTGATGCGGCAAACCCGAGGGAAATAAATTTTTCTCTTTGTTTTTCTTTTTCCTCTGTCATCCCCCGAATGAAGGCATAGTTATTGGCTCCATCTTTATCTATATAGACCATAATACGATTAACTACAGGGTCTAAAAAGGATATGGAGAAACTTTTTACAGATATAAAAAATATCAAAGTGATAAGATTAAATTTTTTCATATTTACAACTCCCGTTATATATTTCATAGTATGGCTGACAATGTTAAGACTGGATTAAAAAAATATTGATATCTATTATTTGATCTAGGGCTTTTGACAGTTAAAGATCTAATAGTGGGTTACCTTAAATTTGAAAGTTTATTGTAATTTAGTCTATCATAAAATTAGAATTTAAAAATTAAAATATATATTATAGTTTAGTATTGTATAATAAGAATAAGGACATAAAATTAGGAGTATGCACATGAGATTTTTAATAACTGGGGACTTTTTTAAAAATGTACCTAAGGAAAAGATAAAACAGGTCAAAGAGAGGATACGGTATTTTTATAGGGAAATATCGGAAAATAAAAAAATGATATTTGATATACCCAAGGGGTTTTGGGTAAAAAAACTGAAGGAAAATTTATATGAATTCAGGGTAAACAGCGGTGACAGGGTGTTATTTGAATTTAAAGATATTAAACGGGCAGGATATGGGGAAAAGGTCTTGGTACTGCTGTTATTTTCAACTCATGATCTGGCAGTAAAAAGCGGGATACGTCAAAATAAAATTGAAAATTTAAAGGTTAAAAAATTAGAGATAGAAAAGAGTTATGAGGATTCAGACGAAAGGCTGGAGGAAGATCTGGATATCATTTACAACAGGATAAATTCTAAAATAGTATACGAGATCACTTCCGATGATAACCTTTTGCAATTCATCCAAAATGAGGATGAATATACATATTATTATCTCAATGATGAGCAGTATGAAGTTTTAAACAGTGATTTTCCATTATTCTTGAAGGGAAGTGCCGGAAGCGGGAAAACTACAGTGGCCATCAGAAAAACCATGGAGTTGGAGGAACGACAGGATCTAAAGGTAGGGTATATAACATTTACCCAGCCTTTGAAAGAAAAAGCCCATGAAATGTATGAAAAATTTAGAGATCCTAACTGTGAAAAGATGGTTGAATTTTACTCTTTGGAGGAGTTGTATGAAAAACAACTGAGGGAAAAACCCATGGGGTTAAAAATATTTGAAAAATTTATGTATGAATATAATCCAAAGGTTCCTAAAGGAATTGAACATTTGGAGTTATATCAGGAGATCAGAGGAATAATAAAGGGAAGTATGGGAGCCAAGGGGTCAGGGAATTGGGATAGAGAGTTAGAACAAGAGCTTATATCCCAAAGAGATTATTTGGCATTGAACAAAAAATATACAGTATACGGTGAAGAGATAAGAAAAGATATATACAAAATAACCCTTGCCTACCAAGGTTGGTTAACTGAAAGAGGTTATCTGGATGAAAATGATCTGGCACGAAGGGTAATATTGAGTGGGGAAGAAATTTTTGATTGTATAATCTGTGATGAGGTACAGGACTTAACTGAGGTTGAGATATATATGCTGAAAAGCCTGGTAAAAAACGGAGGAAATTTATTGTTGTCCGGGGATATCCATCAGATAATAAATCCAACTTATTTTAGTTTTTCCAGGGTGAAATCATTATTTTATAAGGGAAAATACACAGAGAAACAGCTGGGGAAAAATTATAGAAGCCAGAAAAAAATAGTGGATCTGGCCAATAAACTGAGTGATCTCAGGGGAGAATATATCGGAAAGCTAGGAGAGGATTACAAAGAAGCTTCGATATTGGAAGGAGAAGATGTATACATCTATAAAAAAGATAATAACTTCTTAAAAAAATTGGAAGAAAATACAGTTATAATCTTAGTTCCGACCAATCGGATCAAAGAAGTGCTGAGGCTAGAACTGCCAAAGATAGCCAATAAAATACTGACAGTACAGGATATAAAAGGGTTGGAATTTGATTCAGTTGTACTATATAACTTTGCAACGGAACTGAAAAAATATTGGGAGATTATTTTTTCGGGAAGGGCTAAAACAAATCAGCTCTATAGATATTACTTTAATTTGTTGTATGTTGGGTTGACCCGTGCCAGAAAAAGACTCCTTCTTATGGAGGAAAATGAAGAGGTCTGCCTGTTAGAAAAGTTGAAAAACTATCTGGTTCCTATGACGGTAGAGGGGAAGAGGGATTTTACTCTGAAAAGTGGAGAGTTAGATTTTTTGAAAGAGGGAAAAGAATTTTTAAGTCAAAAATTATTTCCGGAAGCCATTGCTGCTTTTAAAAAAGCGGGAGCTAAAAAATATATAAAAAAAGCAGAAGATGAATTGGCAGCCTATGAATTCTTTAATGAATATGATGAGGAGAAGACCATAGAGTATATTGTGAACAATGATGATTCATTATCCCGTTGTTTGGAAAAATATGTGGTAACAGATAAGATCGGGGACTATGCATTTGAAAAAAAATATTATAAAGCAGCAAAAAAATATTATGAAAAAAGTGAAAATTATCAAAAGCTCTCACAATTATTTGAGATGGAGGGTGAGATAGAAAAAAGTCTGGAATATGCAATTAAATCAGAGGTAACACCACTAATAAAAAGGTTGAAGCAGGAGCTGGAAAAGAATGACACAGCCTTGGAGATCGCCAATGAAGTGAGAGTTTTATCGGATAAAAAAATTAATTCCAAGAAATTTTCCCTGGTTGAGTTTGAAAATTTAGATAAAAAATATATAATGGGGAAACAGCAAAAAAATATAGGTGATATTCTGGTAATATTAAACGGTAGATTTAAAACTAAAAACAAATCTTCTAAAAAATATAGTGTGAAATCCCCTACAAAACTATTGATCAAACTCTACCATATAGATGGAGGGGTAAATGGGATCACCTATCTTATGGAAAATTATTCCAGTCAATTGAACATAAAAACTATAGTATCTCTTTTGGATGATGGAGATATTGTTGAAAAATATATATCTAAGAGTAAGAAAAAACCGGAATTAGATGAGTTATTATTGCTCGCCTGTGAACACGGAAGAATAAAAAATATGAAAAAACTTCTGCAATTAGGAGGAGATATAGAGGTGAAATCTGAGGATGGTCTGACTCCTTTGATAATAGCTATAAAGAATAAGGATTTAGAGATGGTAAAACTGTTGGTAAGTAATGGTGCTCAGTTAGGAGAAGTTTTAGATGAAAAAAATAAGCTGAAAGTTACCCCGTTAATCTACTCTATAGCAGAAGATGAATTTGAGATATTTAAACATTTATTGGATAGGGGGGCAGATGTTGAACTGCAAACCCCTATCCATCACGGGGTAGTCCATGGAAATAAACCTGTGATCAGAGCATTGCTGGATAGAGGTGTAAAGTTAGACGTCGAGGTAGAAGGGACTACGCCGCTTATATCAGCCGGGGTATCAAAGGATCACGAGATAATGGAGATGCTGATAGAGAAAGGTGCAGATTTATATTATCCGGGAGGAACAACGACTCCTATGATGAATATAATACAGAGTAATTATTTAGAGGGAATGAAACTTTTTTTAGAAAAAGGTTATAGATTAAAAGATGAAGATCTTGAAATGTTATCTTTAAAAGGCAGTAATGAACTTTCTAAACTGGTTTTAATATATAATTTAGGATATAATTATATTGAAAAAATAGAGGGAGATATGGATCGTATAAAAAATAGACGAGATACAGAAAAAAAAGTGGACCTATTAAAAAAAATAGAGCAAAAATATGACTTTAAGGAATATAGGAAAGTAGTGGAGGAGGAAGTATAAAGATGGCGAAAGTAAATACTTTTGAAGAGAATATAAGTGAGATAGATGGGATAATATCAAAGTTGGAAAACGGAATGGACTTGGATGAATCTATGAAAGAATATGAAAAAGCAATGAAATTATTGTCTAAATCCAGTGTCATACTGGAAAAAGCTGAGGGTAAAGTAAAGAAGGTAATGGAAAAAAATGGTCAGATAATAATAAAAGATTTTGAGTAGGAGGGAAATGATGAAGGAATACTTAAAGGAAAGAAGGACTCTGGTAGATTTGGTTATTGAGGAGTATTTGAATGAACTGAAATATCCAAAAGTTATAGCTGAGGGGATGAAATACTCGGTATTGAATGGTGGGAAGAGATTGAGACCTATTTTGCTATTGATGACATTGGACCTATTGGGAGTTCAGGAAAAAAATGGATTGCCTATGAGTGTAGCTATAGAAATGATTCATTCTTACTCATTGGTTCATGATGACCTGCCTGCCCTAGATAACGATGATTACCGAAGGGGAAAATTTTCAACCCACAAAAAATTCGGAGAGGCGGAAGCTATATTGATAGGGGATGCACTTCTAACCTATGCTTTTGATCTCATAACCAGGGAAGACTTGGAACCATCTAAAGTGGTAGAAATGGTTAGATTAACCTCTGGTTATGCAGGTGTAAATGGTATGATAGGCGGACAGATGGTGGATATAGAATCTGAGAAAAAAGAGATAGATCTTCCAACGCTTCAGTATATCCATACTCATAAAACAGGAAAAATGCTGATGCTGCCGGTAGAATGTGCCTGTATAATTGCAGGAGCAGAACATGAAAAAAGAGAGGTCTTAAAAAAATATGCAGAATTAATAGGGCTAGCTTTCCAGATAAAAGATGATATTTTGGATATCGAGGGAACTTTTGAGGAGATGGGAAAACCGATAGGAAGTGACAGGGAACTATTGAAGTCTACCTATCCTTCAATTTTTGGGATGGAAAAAACCAAGGAAATTCTGGCAGAAAAAGTAAAGGAGGCCAAGCAAATAATGTTTGATGCCTTTGGAGACGAAGCAAAATGGCATATGGAATTGGCTGATTATATAGGGAATAGAAGGAAATAGTGCAAGGGATCACAAGTTGTGATCCCTTGTTTTTTTTAAGAAAAAAACTGGACGTAGAAACCATATCTAAAATATCAAAATTAAATTATTTTAATCTGTTATGGAACACTTATTGTGATTATTGGACTCGAGCAGAGATGTGAAATTTTTTTTAAAATATTGTAATTATTTCCTTGACGTAATATAAAAAATATGTGAATATATAACTGTGCAAAGATTCACTTAGATGAAAAAATGGAAGCGTAAACATAGAATGTTTAAATTTAAGGGGGTGAAAATTTAATGAGTATGAAAAATTTCAAGTTTGTTCTGAAAATGGCTGTAGGAGCTCCTTCTAAATCAATTGTAACGATAGATGAGGAAGTGAAAAGAGGTCAGTGTATAGCTGAACCAATTTCATTGGGGTGTAAGATACATTCAAGTGTGAACGGCGTAGTGAAAAAAATAACCGATTCTTATATAGAGATTCAACAAACTGAAGAAAATTCAAATGACTATTTAAAAATAAAGGAATGTGAGAGTATTTCTGAATATGCATTTGAAGCAGGAATAGTAGGATCAGGAGGGGCAGGATTCCCTAGTCACATTAAATTATCGACAAAACTGGATGAAGGCTATGTGTTAGCTAATGCAGCGGAGTGTGAACCTGTATTATCTCATAATGTAGAGTTAATGGAGAAAAATCCGGAGATTGTAGTGAAGGGTGTTAAATATGCCATGGAATCTACAGGATCTAAAATGGGTTACATAGCTATGAAACCTAAATATCTTAAAGCTGCGATGGCTATTGGTAAAGTTTTGAAAAACTATGAAAACATAGAAATAAAATGGTTACCAAATATGTATCCTGCTGGAGATGAAAGAGTAATCGTCAGAGAAGTTCTGGGGATAGAATTACAACCAGGAGAACTACCATCTAAAGCAAATGCTGTAGTATTTAATGTAGAAACTTTAAAGAACTTAGTATTAGCTGTAGAAGATAGAAAGCCTGTCATCGACAAAGATATTACAGTAGGTGGAAGAGTAGTAAATGCTGAAAAAGGTAAAGTTTTCTCAAATGTTCCGATTGGAGCTACTGTAAAAGAATATATTGAAAAAAGCGGTGGCTATATACTTCCTTATGGAGAGATAGTTGCTGGAGGTCCATTTACTGGAAGTGCTATAACTGAAGATGCATCAATAACTAAAACTACAGGTGGAATATTAGTGGCAATGCCGTATCCAAAAGATACGAGAAAAGTCGGAATAATCGCTTGTGAATGTGGAGCTGGTGAGGAAAGATTAACTGAAATAGCTCACGGTATGGGTGGAGAAGTAGTAGCAGAAGCCAAGTGTAAGAGAATGGTGGAAGTTAATGGAAGATATAGATGCGATAAGCCGGGAATGTGCCCAGGACAAGCAGAAAAAGTAATGTTTTTAAAGAAACAAGGTGCAGAAGTAATAATAACAGGAACTTGCGAAGACTGAACGAATACAGTTATGACTGTAGCTCCTAGGTTAGGAGTACCTGTATATCATAGTACCGACCACATACTACGTGGTGCAAGACACAAAATTTATAGAAGTAAGAAAAAATAAATTATATATATAGAGTTAACTTTTATGTTGATTCAATCTTAAAAGAAAATCAGGAGGGAAAAATGTCAATCACTGTAGAAACTGCAAAAGAACATGCAATGGATCATGCTGTAAGTTGTTGTAGATTTGAGGCTGGAACAATAATCGAGCCTTCAAACTTAGAGGACCCAGCAATATTCTTAGACTTAGAAGAGTCAGGGTTATTAAAATTTGATGAAAACTCATTAACAATTGGTGAGGTTTTAGGAGCAAAATTAACTACAACTGTAGAAGCATTAACACCATTAACAGCTGATATGTTAGAGGGACTTAATGTAGCAACTGAAGAAGTAAAGGAAGAGGTAAAGGAAGAAGTAGCAGCAACAGCAACTACTGAAACTGCAGCTCCTGCTCCAATGACAACATCAGTAAATGGTGGAATGTTAAAAATACATATAGGTGAAGGAAAAGACATCAACTTAGAAATTCCAATGTTTGGAACTCAAGCAGCGTCTGCTCCAACAGCAACAACAACTGCACCAGTTGCACAAGTTGTAGAAGTAAAAGAAACTGCGGCGACTGAAACTGCAGCTGCATTACCTGAAAGAAAATTAAGATCTTTAACGAAGAAGCATTTCAAAATTGAAAATGTAGTATTCGGAGAAGAAACTAAAATAGAAGGGACTACTCTTACAGTAAGAAAAGACATAGCTCCAGAAGCTGTAGAGAGCCAAGAATTAGTAACAGCTATGACTGTTGATATCATCACACCTGCTCAATATGATACTTATAGTGAGACAATCATGGATGTACAACCAATAGCTACAAAAGAAGAAGACTGTTTCTTAGGAACAGGAACTACAAGAGTAATCGACGGTGTTATCATGATGGTAACTGGTGTAGATGAAGATGGAGTACAAATAGGAGAATTCGGATCATCTGAAGGAATCTTATCTGAAAACATCATGTGGAATAGACCTGGATCACCTGATAAAGGGGATATCTTCATCAAAACTACTGTTACAATCAAAGCTGGAACTAACATGGAAAGACCTGGTCCATTAGCAGCTCATGCTGCAAGTGATTTCATCACTCAAGAGATCAGAAACGTATTAAAGAAAGCTGACGAAACTTTAGTAACAGAAACTGAAGAATTAGTTCAATTCAGAAGACCTGGAAAGAAAAAAGTAGTAGTAATAAAAGAAATCATGGGACAAGGTGCAATGCATGACAACATCATTTTACCAACTGAACCAGCAGGAATCATGGGTGGAAGACCAAACGTTGACTTAGGAAACTTACCAATCGTTTTATCTCCATTAGAAGTATTAGATGGAGGAGTTCATGCATTAACTTGTATCGGACCTGCATCAAAAGAGTGTTCTAGACATTACTATAGAGAGCCATTAGTAATCGAAGCTATGAACGATCCTGAAGTAGATTTATGTGGTGTAATATTTGTTGGAAGTCCACAAGTAAACGCTGAAAAATTCTATGTATCTGAGAGATTAGGTATGACAGTTGAAGCTTTAGACGTAGATGGAGCTATCGTAACAACTGAAGGATTTGGAAATAACCATATCGACTTCGCAAGTCATATTGAGCAAGTTGGAATGAGAGGAATAAAAGTAGTAGGAATGTCATTCTCAGCAGTTCAAGGTGCATTAGTTGTAGGAAACAAATACATGGAACTTATGGTAGATAACAACAAGTCTGAAGAAGGAATCGAAAACGAAGTACTTGCTTGTAACACATTATGTAAAGAGGATGCTTTAAGAGCTCTTGGAATGTTAAAGTCTGCTATGGACGGTTCAAAAGTTAAAGGACCTGAAAGAAAGTGGAATCCAAATGTTAAAGAGGCAAACTTAGAAGCTGTAGAAGCTCACTTAGGAACAAAAATAGACAGAGTTTTAAATGAAACTTCTATTCCTATGAGTGCAAAAAGAACAGAAAAATTAAAAACAAAGTAGGTTTGATGATATGAAATATGGAGATAGATTAATAAAGATGCAGGGAATCATAGTGAAACTGTCTGAAGGTGGCGTATCTATGGATTTAAAAGGAAGGTTAGGTCATCTAACTGTACCTATGAGAATGCTGATAACTGATTACGAATTAAAAGTAGGTCAAGAAGTTGAATTTAATCTGAGTTTTCCAGAAGTAATATCTGGGGAAGTAAATGAAAAATATGTAAGTAATTTAGATAAAAATAAAAGAGGAGGAAAATAGAATGGCAATAAAAGGTATGCAATCTGAAATATTTGTACCGATCACTCCTAAGTCTGTTTGGACGCCAGTAACTAAACCTTTAAACGAAATGAAGATAGGTTTAGCAACTGCAGCAGGAGTACATTTAAAATCACAAGAAAGATTTAACTTTGCTGGAGATTTCACATATAGATTTATTCCAGGAGATGCACCTACATCTGATATGATGGTATCTCATGGTGGATATGACAACGGAGACGTAAACAAAGACGTTAACTGTATGTTCCCAGTGGATCCATTAAACGAGTTAGTAAAAGAAGGATTCATCAAAGAGGTAGCAAATGTTCACGCTGGATTCATGGGTGGAGGTGGAAACCAAGAGAAGTTTAAAAACGAAACTGGTCCTGCCATCGCTGCAAGATTCAAAGAAGACGGAGTAGACGCTGTAGTATTAACAGCTGGCTGAGGGACTTGTCACCGTTCTGCTGTATTAGTACAGAGAGCGATTGAGGAATCGGGGATTCCTACAATAATTGTAGCAGCATTACCTCCAGTTGTAAGACAATCTGGAACACCAAGAGCAGTAGCACCAAACGTACCAATGGGAGCGAATGCAGGAGCACCAAACGATCACAAGATGCAATTAGAGATTTTAAAGGCGACTTTAGAAAACTTAGTTGAAATACAAACACCAGGTAAAATTGTACCATTACCATTCGAGTATATCGCAAAGGTATAAGTAGGGTTTTTAAGGAGTAAGATATGAAGAGCTTAAAAAGGCGTAAGTTGCAAATAAAAGCTTTTCACATAGAGGAAGTGGTTTTTTCGGAAGCCACTTCAATCTTTAATCACGTTTTATCTCTGGGGAATGAATTTAAAACTCCGGAGATAAAATGTGGATTAGAGTATGTGAAAGAATTAAAGATCGAAATAATAAAACCAAATGAAAAAGATAAGTTTGTTAATTCTATTATGGATTTTATTCCTATCTCAACAAAGGTATTAGGGAACATAGGTGAAGGAATAACCCATACATTAACGGGTGTAAATGTTATGATAACAGGCGTAGATGAAGACGGAATCCAGGTCGCAGAATTTGGATCTTCAGAAGGAATATTATCGGAACAAGTGGTATTTGGAAGGGCAGGAACTCCTCGAGATACAGATATAATTATTCATTTAGATTTAACACTAGTATCAGGTGGAGCCAAAAAGAGGGAAGGAATAGATCAGTGCCATGAAATATGTGATGATCTTATTCAGAGAATAAGAAAAAAATTGAAAAAATTAAATGGCAGAAGTTCAACAGAAGTATGTGAATTTTTTGACGAGATAAAACCAGGAGCTAAAAAAGTAGTTATACTAAAGCAGGTTGCAGGACAGGGAGTTATGTATGATACAAGACTTTTTTCTAAAGAACCATCTGGGTTTTCAGGAGGAAAATCTATAATTGAATTATACAATATGCCTGTACTATTAACTCCAAACGAATATAGGGATGGAGCTATAAAGGCTATGCATTAGGAGGAATTATTATGGGAATTGGACCTTCAACAAAGGAAACGACACTGCATCATTTTAGAGATCCATTACTGGATATTGTTTCTAAAGATTCGGATATAGATCTATTGGGAATAGTATTGGTAGGTACTCCACAGTTAAATGAAGAGAAAAATTTTGTAGGTAAAAGAGCTGCAAATCTAATCGAAGCCATGAGAGCTGACGGTGTAATTTTTTCACTGGATGGATGGGGAAATAGTCATGTTGACTATGAGAACACCATCAGAGAGATCGGTGAACGGGAAATACCGGTAGTTGGAATGAGTTTTATAGGAACGCAGGCAGAATTTGTAGTTAAAAATGAATATATGGATACCATAGTCGATATAAATAAAAGTGAAAATGGTACTGAAACAGAAGTTGTAGGAGAAAACAACATGACTTACTTAGACGCGAAAAAAGCTTTGGCTATGTTAAAGCTTAAAATAAGAAGGGGGAACAAATAATGAAAATCAACAAACAGATAATAGCTGTGGATTCACACACAATGGGAGAACCTACTAGAATAATCATCAGTGGAATACCAAAAATCCCTGGAAAAACAATGGCAGAAAAGAAGATTTATTTAGAACAAAACTTAGACGATGTAAGAACATTAGCTATGCATGAGCCTAGAGGTCACGCAGATATGTTTGGATCAATCATCGTAACTCCTACAATGGACGAAGCAGATTTAGGAATAATCTTCATGGACGGAGGAGGTTACCTAAACATGTGTGGTCACGGGACTATCGGTGCTATGACAGTTGCAGTTGAGATGGGAATGGTAGAAGTTACTGAGCCATATACAGACATCACAATGGAATCTCCAGCAGGATTAATAAAAGGTAGAGTTAGAGTAGAAGACGGGAAAGCTTTAGAAGTTACATTTACTAATGTACCGGCATTCTTACATAAAGAAAACGTTAAGATAGATGTAGATGGAGTAGGAACACTTACTTTAGATGTTTCATTTGGAGGAAGTTTCTTCGCCATATTAGAAGCATCTCAATTAGGAGTAGATATCTGCCCAGAAAATACAAATAAATTATGCGAATTAGGAGTAAAAATATTAAAAGCTGCCAATGAGCAAATTACAGTAAAACATCCTGAATTAGATCATATCAAGACGATTGATTTAGTAGAAATGTATGGACCTGCAAAGAGTGAAGATGCAACATTACAAAATGTAGTAGTATTTGGAGAAGGTCAAGTAGACAGATCACCTTGTGGAACAGGAACATGTGCTAAGATGGCTACTTTATTCACTAAAGGAAAGTTAGCAAAAGGGGAAAAATTTGTCTATGAAAGTATAATTCAAACTAAGTTCATCGGTGAAATACTTGACACAAATAGTAAAGATGGAGTACAATATGTAATTCCACAAATTACGGCTAGTGCGTATATTACTGGAGTAAATCATTTATATGTAGATCCAACAGATCCATTAAAATATGGATTCTCACTGAAGTAAGGCAATAAGAGAAAATAAAATAAAAGAGGAGGAAAAATTATGGTACAAATATTACTGGGGATTTTGGCATTAATGACTGTTTGGTATATGGTTGTTTTTATCAAAGATTACAATGAGTTTAAAAAAGATGGCGGGCTTGAAGAAGGAAACACAGTAGCACATGCAGGTATAGGATTTGGGGTAAATTTCTTTGATACATTAGGTATTGGTGGATTTGCACCGATGACAGCACTTTTTAAGCAATTTAATTTAGTACATGACAGAATTTTACCTGGAACATTAAATACAGCTATGACAATTCCTGTTATAGCAGAAGCTTTTATATTTATTAAAAAAGTAGAAGTAGAGCCTATGACTCTTATGTCTATGCTTGTAGCGGCAACTTTGGGAGCTGTATTCGGAGCAGGTATCGTTTCAAAATTAGATGAAAAAAAGGTACAACTATATATGGGGTCAGCATTGATAGTTGTAGTATGTATAATGCTTGCTCAACAATTTGGATTAATTCAAGGTGGAGGAGAAGCAGTAGGACTATCTGGAATTAAGTTAGTTATAGCAGTAGTTGGAAACTTTATCTTAGGAGCTCTTATGACTTTAGGAATAGGTCTATATGCACCTTGTATGGCTTTAGTATATGCTTTAGGTTTAAGTCCTTTAGTAGCATTCCCGGTTATGATGGGATCTTGTGCATACCTTATGCCAGCAGCAAGTGTAAAGTTTATTAAGGCTGGAGCTTATAATAGAAAAGCGACTATAATGAATGCTGTATTTGGTGTTGCAGGAGTAATCGTAGCAGCTTATTTAGTTACAGGATTACCTATAGCAATCTTAACTAAGGTAGTTATAGCAGTAGTTTTCTATACAGCTATTAAATTGATCTTAGATTCAAAAAAGGCAGTTTCAGCAACAGCTTAATTAATTTTATAAGTTGATTGGGTATATTCAATTGAATTAAACCTTCCTAGTTATTAGATGTTAATCTATTAACTGTGGAAGGTTTTTTTTATTCTTTTGAGATTAAAGCATATTTATATATGTTTTAACATCTTTATAAAATAGTATAACATAAAAAAATATTTTATGCTACACTTATTGTGTGGAAATTTCACAGAAGAGTTGAGTGTATAATCGGGCAAAAATTAATATCCATAGGAAAAGAAACCTCCTGACTTTATGATTATTAGAGTTAGGAGGTTTTTATTCGAAATCTATAATTTCAAATTTTTTCAACAAAAAATCATATTTTCAGTATAAGTGTACAATAATTGCTCAACAAAAGATGAAAAAATGCTCTTTTTTCTATCTTTTTATTGACTTTTGGGGTGGAAACAGGGTATATTGAGATGTAAAAAATTTAAATACATTCTCAAGGGGGAAACATGTCAGTAAAAGTAGCAATAAATGGTTTTGGAAGAATTGGAAGGTTAGCGTTAAGAATGATGGAAGATAATCCCGAATTTGATGTAGTGGCAATAAATAGTATGAGTGGGGCAGAAACTGCAGCATACCTATTAAAATATGATACTGCCCAAGGAAGGTTCAAAGAGGATTTAATAAAACATACAGAGAATAATATAATAATAGATGGCAGAGAAGTGGCTATATTCACTGAAAGGGACGCGATGAATTTACCATGGGGGAAATTAGGAGTCGATGTAGTTTTAGAGTGTAGTGGATTTTATACTTCAAAGGAAAAATCACAGGCTCATATAGATGCAGGAGCAAAAAAAGTAGTTATATCAGCGCCAGCTTCTGGAGATATGAAAACAGTTGTATATAATGTAAACGATGATATTTTAGATGGAAGTGAAACGATAATATCAGGAGCATCTTGTACAACAAACTGTTTAGCTCCAATCGTAAAAGTTTTAGATGATGAATTTGGAGTAGTCAGAGGATATATGACAACTGTTCATGCTTTTACAAACGACCAAAATACTTTGGACGGATCTCATAAAAAAGGGATTCATTCAAGAAGAGGTAGAACAGCAGCAGGGAACATGGTTCCTACTACAACAGGAGCGGCTACAGCTTTAGGGAAGGTAATCCCGCACCTGGATGGGAAATTAGGAGGGGCGGCCATAAGGGTACCTGCTGTAACTGGATCTTGTGTAGATCTAATGGTTAGATTGAAAAAGACCGTTGAAGTAGAGGATATTAATAGAGCGATGAAAGAAGCCTCCAATGAAACATTGGGATACACAGAGGATCCCATCGTTTCTTCAGACTGCATAGGGATGCATTTTGGATCTTTATTCGATGCACAATGTACAACGGTTATGACGGTAGACGGGCATCAGATAATAAAAGTTTTGGCTTGGTATGACAATGAGATGTCTTACACTGCTCAACTGGTTAGAACTTGTAAAAAAATATCGAATATATAAAAATTATGACCTCCTAACTATACAATTGTTATAGACAGGAGGTTTTTATTATATAAAATTTGTGGTATATCTTATATTAGGAGGTGATTCTGATGAAAAAAATAGTGCTGGCCGGTGGTTGTTTTTGGGGTGTGGAGGCTTATTTTAAAAGGGTAAAAGGAATCTTATCTACAAAATCAGGCTATGCCAATGGAAAAACAGAAGAGGTTACTTATAAGGAGGTTTGTGCCGGCAAAACAGGACATGTAGAGGCGTGTTATTTAGAATATGATGAAAAAATATTACCTCTGAGAATGTTATTAAATCATCTGTTTAGAATAATAGATCCGACTTCACTGAATAAACAGGGAGGAGATGTCGGTCCCCAGTATAGAACCGGAATATACTATATAAATTTAGAAGACAGAGAAGCTATCGAACAATATATAGAGGATCAGAAAAGCAGTTATTCAAAGCCTATAGTAGTAGAGGTTGAAAGGTTGGAAAAGTTTTATGAGGCAGAGGAATTTCACCAAGAGTATTTAGAAAAAAATCCCAGTGGGTATTGTCATATAAATTTTTCGGTCTTAAAAGATTGGGAGAGACAGGATCCGGTTAGAAAAAAATAAATTTATTCGGGGAGTTTTTAACGGTATAAAGAGGTGCTTTTGTTTGTTTTATAATTGCTTAGGTGGTATAATTTATATCATTCTAATAATTAATTATATTTAGATAAAAAGAAAAAATATTGCATATAAAAGTAGATGATATAGTGGTAGGAGGGGAAAATGCATCTAATAAAAAAAGAACTCATAGTAGAAAAAAAATTCATGGAAGAATCGGTACAGTATATAAAAAGAGCGTTTTTGGATCAGGATGACAGAATATTTTTATATGCGACCAATAAGGGAAAAGATTTGGAGAAGATAGAACTTGTAGATTTAAGAGCAAGTCTGGATGCCAGAGTGGTTAAATTAAGCGACTCCCTTGGATACCACGATCTATTTGGACATACCAATGAGGAAAAGTTAGAAAAACTTAAGCATCCTTTTGAAATTTTAGAAGAAATTGAAAGGTGGTTAAGGGAAGAGTGAAGGCTGATAAAATTAAGATGAAAAGAGGGAAAACTGAATTCAGTTTTCCCTCTTTATTGTTTATTTATGATTTTTTCCAGCTTCAGTCAGTTTAAAACCAGCTTCAGATTTTTCAATAAGTCTGTTTTTTAATAATCCACCGATAGCTCTTTTAAAAGCTTTCTTACTGAGTCCGAATTCTCTTTTGATATCTTCAGGAGAACTCTTATCACTGATAGTCAATTTCTTATGATAGTTAGTCTGAATGCTCTCTAAGATCATAGAAGCATCCTTATCCATCTGTACATGAGCTAATAACCTAGGACTAAGGTCAACCTTTCCATCTTCTCTAGTTCTGATTACACGAGCCTCTATTTCATCTCCTACTTTATAGTTACCAAAGAATTCATTGTTAGGAATAAGTCCGTAGTATCTATCTTCTATAGCTACAAATATACCGATCTCGGGAACTATTCTATATATTGTACCTGCAACTAATTCATTTTTTTCTAAGTCGAAGTTAGGTAATAAGAACTTATATACGTTCATAGTAGCAGAAACTCTGCCTTTTTTATCCTCGAATAAACCTACCAAATAAGTTTTCCCGATCTCTACTCTGCACTCCTCCTGACCTTTTGGTAAAAGCAGGTCTTTAGACAATCCCCAGTCTAAAAATGCACCGAATGGAGCTATATCTACAACTTTTAATTTTGCCATAGTTCCCGCTACAGCGAAACTAGCTTCAAATGTCGCTATCAATCTATCTTCAGAATCTCTATATATGAATACGTCTACAACGTCTCCCTCTTGGATATTTTTTCCTTCGATCTGATTGTTTGGTAGTAAGACATTGTCGTCTGTGTTTCCAGTTTCAGCATCAAGGTAAGCTCCGATAGTTGAGATGTTGTTTACGGTCAACTTTTGTCTTTTCCCCATCTTGATTATTGATTGTTTAGGTGCTGCCTCTTCCATTACTTCGTTGTTTTTTGTTGCTTTACTCATTATTATCTCCTCGTTAAATTCAAAATACGCCACTATATTTGCCAAATGTTACCCGTTATTATACCATATATTTTATAAAATACTAAATAAACTTATTCAGTTGAGGTGATTATACAGTTCTTGCCGCACTTCTTGGCTTTATACATGAGGTCATCAATTAATTTTATAACTCTTTCACTGCTGTGTTCATCTATATTTTTGTGGGAAACTTCAAATAAACCTGCACTAAAAGTCACGGAAAAATCATTTTTTCCCCATGACACTGAATTTAATTTTTCTTTTATCCTCAAAAGAATTTCGTAACTTTCGTTCAGAATTGTGTTGCAGAAAATAATTATAAATTCCTCTCCTCCTATCCTTCCAAGATAATCTGTTTTTCTCAGGTTCTTTTTTACCATATTTGAAAATTTTATAAGAACTTCATCCCCGAAAAGATGACCATAATTATCATTTACCCTTTTAAAATTGTCTATATCCAGTAGGGCAATGGAAAAGGTAGAGTTATTTACTTTAGACAGGAAAAATTCATCTTTCAGTTTTTTCATAATATATCTCCTGTTGTAGATTTTTGTAAGTTCATCCCTTATAGACATTTCTCTGAGTTCATTTTCTATCTGCTTTCTTACTGTTATATCTCTTACAAATACGATAAGTCTTTTTTTCCCATCTATACAGATGTATTTTGAAATTATTTCTGTAGGAAAGTGTTTTCCGTTTTTTTTCTTGTTGACCCTCTCTAGATATAGATCTCCTGTGGCCATGTCATCTGGAATAATTTTTGGAATTTCCTCGGCAAATTCTTCAGGGACGATATCCCTTATACTGAGG
This sequence comes from uncultured Fusobacteriaceae bacterium, assembly GCA_964619915.1. Lineage (GTDB taxonomy): Bacteria > Fusobacteriota > Fusobacteriia > Fusobacteriales > Fusobacteriaceae > Psychrilyobacter. Next base: position 22,090 of record CAZUGM010000010.1, read on the forward strand.
TTCAGCATCTCTTTTTTGGTATATCCAAATATTTCGTGCCCGCTTTGATTGCATTCGAGAATCTCTCCCTGTTCATTTTCTATATAAATACCATCGAGGGATAAATTTAATAAAGTTTTGGATATATTTTCTTCTGAAATAACTTTTTTTTAATTTTAATGATGTATTTTATCATTAAAAATCCAGTGAGAAGGATAAGAATAGAATTTACTGTATGTGCTACCTTATATACATTATCGTATGGCAGAAACCATAACCCGATAAGTGTGAATAGTTGAATAGATATTACAATTACCATGAATAGTTTAATTTTCTTCATAGAACTCCCTCCTTTGATCTATATAAAAAGACAACCCTTAGGGAACGTTACGAGGTGGGAAAACAATATTTAAAAAGTTGTGCTATATATATAGCTTAACTTCAGAATTTTAATTATTCAAATTTTTTTGGATTACATTGGAATCATTCTGCTTTTTAAAAATAAAAAAAATTAAAGTTATTTAAAAAAAAGTGTATATTAGTCAGTTTTCTACACATAATCGTTATATTTGATATCGTTTTAGTTTTAAATTTGTAAAAAAAAATAAAAATTATAAAAAAAATGAAAAAAGTGTTGACCATCATATATATATATGATAGTATAGTCCTTGTCGAGTGGTGAGATGTCCGAACTGGCTAAGGAGCCGGTCTTGAAAACCGGTGAAC
>CAZUGM010000011.1:0-20751 GCA_964619915.1 uncultured Fusobacteriaceae bacterium
AAAAATGGACATAAGAGAGATATTAAGTGATCTTGAAAACTACAGACCCAAGAGAAGGGGATGGACATGGAGAAAGAAGGTAGAAAATTTAAAGATGGGAGCATTTGAATTTACTGACTGCTCAGAACCATTAAAAAATTCTATAGGAATTCCGGCAGCTAGATATTTTGACAATTTAGATCCCCAGCCGGCAGAAGTAATCACAACAGAGATAGCATCAGGAAGGTTTGAAGATGATATTAGAAGGATGAGGATGGCAGCCTGGCATGGAGCGGACCACCTTATGGTAATCAGAACAGCTGGACAGTCTCACTTTGACGGGCTCATAGAGGGAACACCACAGGGGATAGGAGGAGTGCCTATCACCAGAAAACAGGTAAGGGCACAGAGAAAAGCCTGTGATTTAATAGAGGAAGAGGTTGGTAGACCAATCAACTATCATTCATATGTATCTGGAGTAGCGGGACCCGATGTAGCAGTAATGTTTGCTGAAGAGGGAGTCAATGGAGCCCATCAGGATCCCCAATACAATGTACTCTATAGAAATATAAATATGGTAAGATCATTTATAGATGCAGCGGAATCAAAAAAAATAATGGGATGGGCTGAGATGGCTCAAATAGATGGAGCTCATAATGCCAATGCAACAGCCAGAGATGCATGGAAGGTAATGCCGGAACTTATGGTTCAGCATGGACTTAACTCTATATTTTCTTATAAATCAGGGATAAAGAAGGAGAATATATGTCTTTCCACAGTACCTCCTACAGCAGCACCGGCACCATCTATGAAATTTGACCTGCCATATGCAGTAGCTCTGAGAGATCTGTTTACAGAGTATAAGATGAGAGCTCAGATGAATACAAAGTATATAACTTCATCTTCGAGAGAAGCTACAGTGACCCATGTAATGAATATGATGATCTCCAGATTGACAAGTGCTGATATTCAATCTACAATCACACCTGACGAAGGTAGAAATGTACCTTGGCATGTATATAATATAGAGGCATGTGACACTGCTAAACAGACTTTAGTAGGGTTAGATGGATTACTCGAGATGGTGGAAATCAGAAAAGACGGATACCTTCCAAATATGGTAAGGGAATTAAAGGAAAGAGCGGTACTTTATCTGGAAGAGATGATGGAAACAGGGGGATACTTTGAAGCTGTGGAGAAGGGATTCTTTGTAGATTCAGGTAACTACCCTGAAAAAAATGGTGACGGGATAGGTAGAAAAAAAGACGGAGGAGTAGGAGCTGGAAGGGTATTCCAAAGAGATGAAGACTATATGGCCCCTGTAACGGGACATTTTGGAAATAATAATATAGCTCAGTATGGAGCTGAAAATCCATCTGATCTCATCGGTGGCTGCACATTTGAAGATCCGGATAAGATAGTATATATCGATGAATTGGATGATGTAGATAATGTAAATGTAAGGATGGCAGAAAATGAGGAATATAGATCCACATCCAAGATCAAACCAGAAGTAGAATGGTTGGCTGACGGTACTGTACAGATAGAGTTATTCCTGCCTACAAGTCAGAGGATAGCAGAGTTTGCAGCTATTGAATTCGCCAAAAAGATGAATCTTGTAAATCCGGAGGTAATTCATTCTGAAGTTATGCATATAAGCGAAGGGACTAGGATACAGGTTAAAGGAAAGGTTGAATTTGATCTGGATATTAATAGTTTGGTAATCCCGCCTCAAGCAGAAGTGATGTCGGATGATGAGATCAGAGAATTGGTAGAAAAATATGATATGAAGATAGTGGCAGGAACTGTAGGAGAGGACGAACATTCAGTAGGACTTCGTGAAGTTATAGATATAAAACATGGAGGAGTGGAGAAATTCGGGATGGAAGTTGAATATTTAGGGACTTCTGTACCTTGTGAGAAACTGATTGATGCAGCAGTGGAATTAAATGCAGATGTAGTTTTAGCTTCTACAATCATCTCCCACGACGATATCCACTATAAGAATATGAAAAAATTACATGAATTAGCCATTGAAAAAGGAATCAGAGATAAGATAATCATCTGTGCCGGAGGGACACAGGTAACCCCTGAAATAGCCAGAAAAAATGGTATGGATGAAGGTTTTTCAAAAAATGACAGGGGAGTAAATGTAGCCTCATTCCTGGTGAAAAGAAAGAAAGAGATGATGGAAAAGTAGAGTTACTTCCATAGATGTATGTTTTACCTCTTCAGAGGAGGGGGCCTGTGGCAGTAATTTAATGTAGAAAATTACTGCCTGGGTTTCTTTCTTTGAGGCTATCATTTAAAGCTGAGTATTTAATATATTTAATCTGATATTCAAGGAATAGATCATAAAAAGAAAGAGGGTAGAGGAGCAGAGATATGAAAATAGATGTTTTGGTAGCAGAGATAGGGAGTACTACAACCGTTGTCAATGCCTTTGGAAATTTAAATGGAGAAAACCCGAAATTTATAGGTCAGGGGCAGGCTCCTACCACGGTAGATCAAGGGGATGTAAATCTAGGTCTTATGGATGCTACATATGACCTGGAGGAAAAACTGGGGATTAAAGAATTGGAATATGATGAGTTTCTGGCTACAAGTAGTGCAGCAGGAGGCCTAAAGATGACTGTCCATGGATTGGTATATGATATGACGGCCAAAGCAGCAAAGGAAGCGGCCCTTGGAGCTGGAGCAAATATTCATATGGTTACATCGGGAAAACTGAGAAGAACCGATCTGAAGGAGATAGAAAGGATAAGACCCAATATAATTTTACTGGCTGGAGGAGTGGATTATGGTGAGCGGGATACAGCTCTATATAATGCAGAACTTCTGGCTAAACTTGACTTGGATATTCCTATAATCTATGCAGGAAATATCCAGAACTGTGAGGAGATAAAATTAATATTTGAGGACTATGGGAAAGAAAAACTTTTAAAGATAGTAGAAAATGTATACCCCAAGATAGATCAGTTAAATGTAGAGCCTGTAAGACGTGTAATCCAGGATGTTTTTGAAGAGCACATAATCCACGCTCCAGGAATGGAAAAGGTAAGAGATATAGTAAGCGGACCTATAGTACCTACCCCGGGAGCTGTAATGGAATCCTCTAAGATCTTAAAAGACGTTGTAGGAGATCTGGTCACTATAGATGTGGGAGGAGCTACTACAGACATCCATTCGGTGACTGACGGCAGTGAGGAAATAACTCGTATTTTAATCTCTCCGGAGCCTGTAGCCAAAAGAACTGTTGAGGGAGATCTGGGAGTCTATGTAAATATGAAAAATATAGTTGAGATAATAGGAGAAAAATCCCTGGCTGAGGACTTATCTGTAAAAGAAGAGGAATTGACGGAACATCTTTTGAACTTCCCGCCTATTCCTAAAAGTACAATGGAGATAAAAATAGTAGAGATCCTGACAGAAAAAGCAGTAATTATGTCGACCCATCGACATGCCGGGGGATATAGACACCTTTTTGGTGAAACTAAGAAAACTTTGGCTGAGGGAAAGGATCTTACCAGTATTAAATGGATAATAGGGACTGGAGGAGCCTTAACTAAACTACCAAACAGGATAGAGATTTTAAAAAAAGTAGCACTGAGTAACAAGGGAGATAAACTCCTGCCTACCCCAGAGGCAGAAATATTGATAGACAATGATTATATTATGGCTTCTTTAGGAGTCCTTTCAAAATATAATAAAGAGTCAGCAGTTCGACTGCTGAAAAAAAGTTTAAAAATAGAGGAGGTGGAAGCTTTATGACTGAATACCCAAGGGTAGTAGTAGACCTGAGTAAGATCAGGGAAAATGTAAAATTTTTGACACAAAAATGCAAGGAGTCCCAGATAGATGTAGTGGGAATAACCAAAGTTTTTTCAGGTAGTATAGAAATAGCCAAGGTATTGGTTGAGGGAGGGGTAAGATATTTAGGAGATTCCAGGGTGGAAAATTTAAAAAAATATGAAAACCTGGATGTTCCCAAGATAATGATCCGTCTGCCCATGAGATCACAGATAAAAGAAGTGATAAAACATGTAGATATAAGTTTAAACAGTGAAATATCTACCATAGCTCTTTTAAATGAAGAGGCCGGGAAACAATACAGGGTTCATAGAATTATCCTGATGCTTGAATTAGGAGATCTCAGAGAGGGAATCCTGCCGGAAGACATAGAGAAGTATATGGATCAGATAAGTTCTATGGAAAACATTAAATTAGAGGGGATAGGTGTGAACCTGACATGTTATGGTGGGATTATTCCAAGCTTCGATAATTTAGGACAGTTAGAAAAAATTTCAGATTTAATAGAGGAAAAGTATGGTTTAAAGCTAAATATTATATCAGGAGGAAATTCCAGTAGTTTGGACCTGTTGTGGAAAAACAACATGCCTCCCAAAATAAATAACTTAAGATTGGGAGAATCTCTTATCTTCGGCCGGGAAACAGCCTATGGTAAAAATCTAGAGGGGTGTTTCTATGACAGTGTAAAATTAGAGGTAGAGATAATAGAATTAAAGGAAAAGCAGTCTTATCCGGTTGGAGAAATAGGACTCAATGCTTTCGGAGAAAAGCCTGTATTTATCGATAGAGGAAAGAGAAAACGGGCTATTTTAGCCATTGGAAAACAGGATGTAGATCAGTCTAATCTGGAAGCCATGGATGAAAAATTAATAATATTAGGTGCCAGCAGTGATCATTTGGTATTGGATGTAACTGATTCCGAAAAGGAATATAAGGTAGGAGATATAGTGGAATTTAAACTGGATTACGGATCTCTTCTACAGTTGACCACGTCACCCTATGTAAAAAAAGTATTTGATTGAACTCGACAAAGTTAATAAATTATTATAGAATAACTCTCAGAAAAGAAAAATTTAGATAGAGGTTGCAGATATTAAAGAGTAATTTTAGGTTAGTTATGACAAACTTTGACCCTGAGATGAAAGGTAAATCTGCCGAAATACGAAGAAAAAAGTCAAAATTCTTTGTGTTGGGACTATGGGTAAGACCCATAAGACTGTCACCATATAAAATTGGTGGTGTGCTATTAAATGATTTTGAGCATAGACCTTATTTAAGTTTTATTGTTGGAGTTATTGATAGCGTTATCGATAGCTCTTTTTTGTTACTTATAATAAAAAAAACAGGAGGGAATTAATTATGGGGAGTAAGATGAAAAAGGAGACGACATTTATTTATGCACTGATACCGTTGTTATTTTTAATAGGGAGTTTATTTTATGCAATTCAAATTGCACATATTGATGTACATATACCTATCTTAGTGTCGGCATTCTTCGCTGCAGGGATAGCTATATTTGGTTTAAATTATACGTGGAATGAGATAGAAGCAGGAGTAGTTGAAACTATTAAGATGGCTTTAGGTGCAATTATAATCCTTATGATAATTGGAATGGTAGTAGGAACTTGGATTCAATCTGGGGTAGTACCAACTATGATCTTTTATGGATTAAAAATCTTATCACCGGGGATATTTTTACCGGCAACACTTATTATATGTGCTATAGTATCGATAGCGACTGGTTCATCGTGGACAACAGCAGCAACGGTAGGTATTGCACTTATTGGTGTAGGAGAGGGACTTGGAATTCCCAGAAATATAGTAGCAGGAGCGATTATTTCAGGAGCATACATGGGAGATAAATTATCCCCACTATCAGATACGACAAATTTAGCCCCGGCAATGGCAGGAGCGACATTGTTTGAGCATATTAAGCATATGCTGTATACAACAGTGCCTAGTTTTATTATCTCTATAATAATATTCGGGTTTATCGGAAATAAATATACAGGAGCAGCATTAAATACAGAGATGATCGATGGAATATTAAATACTCTAAGTGGGAACTTTAATATCACTCCATTACTATTATTAGTACCGATTATAGTAATCGGAGCAGTAATAATGAAGGTGCCGGCAATACCTGGATTATTCGGCGGAGCTATTTTAGGTGGAATAGCAGCAATGATCTTTCAAGGGGCATCATTGGGATCGGTATTTTCGACTTTACACTATGGATACGAAGCTGAATCAGGATTAGCGATGGTAGATGATCTATTAAATAGAGGGGGATTAGACTCTATGATGTGGACTGTTTCATTGATTATTTGTGCCATGATCCTAGGTGGAGTAATGGAAAAAACACAAATGTTAGAAACTTTAGCAATGAAGATTTTATCTGTGGCACACAATACAGGAAACTTAATCTTGGTAACTATTTTGACTCCAATCTTTGTAAATTCAGTAGCAGGGGATCAATATCTTGCAATAGTTGTACCTGGAAGAATGTTTAAAGGTGCCTATGAAGAAAAAGGATTACATCCTAAAAACCTTTCTAGATCACTGGAGGATGCAGGAACCCTTACATCCCCATTAATCCCTTGGAATACATGTGGAGCGTATATGATCGCTACCCTGGGGCTGGCACCATGGACTTATGTTCCATATTGCTTCTTAAATTTAATCAATCCGCTTATAGCTATAATCTATGGATATACAGGATTTTCAATTGAGAAGATAAAAAAGGAAGAAGTAGAAGTAGAAGTATAAAAAAAATCCCTCCTCATTCAGGAGGGATTTTTTACTTTAAAAAATATGATATAATATCTATATTATAATTTTTAGGAGTGATTAAATGAATCAGCTGATTTTAAGTTTATATTTTTTTATAGTTATCTTTATAGGATATAGTTCCTACAAGAAAATTAAAGGATCAAAAGATTATTTTATAGCGGGAAAAGATGCAGGTGTAAAGGAAGTGGCTGGAAGTCTTTTGGCAACAGTATTAGGAAGTTCAGCGATTATAGGAAGTGTTAATTTTTCCTATGCCAATGGATGGGCTGGCTCCTGGTTTATGCTCTGTGCAGCTTTAGGTCTTTTAGGTCTTTTACCTTTGGTAGACAGGTTAAAAAAATATAAAAGTTATAATTTGCCGGAACTTATGGGGGAGTTTTATGGGGAGGAAGTAAAGAATCTTTCGTCTATTATTATCCCTATTGCATGGATAGGTATAGTAGCAGCTCAGATAATGGGATCAGCTAAGATAATATCCATTTTTGTGGACATAAATTATTCGACTGCAGTGATTATAAGTGGTTTAGTATTTATTGTCTATACATTTTTAGGGGGGCAGTTATCCATTATTAAAACAGATTTTATCCAGTTTATATTGATAATAGCCGGGGTTATTCTCTGCTTTGCCTATATATTAAAAGGTGGAGGAGATATAGGGGGTATGGGCCTCATCAATGAAAAATTTGGTTCTTTAGATCTTTTTATTATGATCCTAACCTATTCATCTACTTTTTTAGTAGGACCTGATATTTACTCCAGAATTTTCTGTGCTAAGGATGAAAAAACAGCGAAACAAGCGATAAAATTATCTGTTGTAATCTTAATCCCATTGGGATTTATTTTAGCAGGAATAGGAGTTTATGTCAGTTCAAATTATGGAATAGATATAGTAAAGGGATCGGTATTGATGTTTTTAGCAGATAAAGTGTTGCCCCAGCCAATAGTTATTTTACTTTATTTTGGGCTGTTATCGGCAGTTATATCTTCAGCAGATACGACGTTGCTCACTGCCTCTTCTACCTTTGCCCAGATCTTCATGCAAAATCTGAGGGAGGAGCAGGCTATCAGATTAACCAGATTATTTATCCTTGTTTTCGGTGGATTTTCTATATTGGTGGCATTGAAGTTTATCTTTATATTGCCCACATTGCTGCTAGCTCTGGCGGTCTATTCGGGAGCTTTTATAGTTCCATGTCTGGCAGGAATTTTAGGGTACAGATGTGATAAAAAATATGCTGTATTAGGAATTTTATTTGGGGGAGGTATGGCTCTTTACGGTAAATTGATGGGAGGAACACCAGGAAATATGATAATCATCTCTTCATTTGTGGTAAATTTTATGATATTGGCCACGGGAAGGATGAGAAGTATATAAGAAAGGAGTTAGACAGTTGTCTAACTCCTTTTTCTAATTTAAATTTTAAAAATCATATAGTTTTTACTTTGTTATAATCTCTTTTACCCTTCCGACTTGTCCATCTGTAAGTCTTACCTTTATCCCATGGGGATGAAACTTGCTGTTAGTCAGAAGATCCTGTACTGTTCCATAGGTTAATTTACCGCTTCTTTGGTCATTTTTTAAAACTATTGCTACCTCTATACCGGGTTTTATATCATTTCTATTTTTTCCATCCATTCTAATAACTCCTTCTATCTGTGTGATTTTGTTTCAAAGAATTTTACCATGAAAATAACTACTTTTAAAGACAATTCATTATTTTATACCTTTAATAAGTTCAAACCCGTCGATCTCTTTTATCCCCAAACCAGGTTCATTGGATAAGGTTATTATAGGTCCATCCATGATAATCCCCCCGTCTAACGGATTTTCACTGCAGAGAGCCGGACCGTCTAAGTCTATCCGGGTTATAACAGAACTCTTTGCCGCTGCCAGATGAGCTGCTGCCGTAACACTTATTCCTGCCTCTAACATACAGCCGATCATACATGGGACACCGTAGATCTCACAGATATTAATTATTTTTAAAGCGTTTGATATTCCACCTGTTTTCATCAATTTTATATTGATAATATCGGCAGCTTTTTGGGTGATCACTTCTATTGCATCTTTAGGTGAAAATATCGATTCATCTGCCAAAATTGGAGATAAGACCTCAGATGTTACCTTTATCATTCCATGGATATCATTGGCTTTTACAGGTTGTTCCACAAAATCCAAGACAATTCCGTACTCCTGAATCTTCTTGATGGCATAGATCGATTCCTTTGCACTCCACCCCTGGTTTGCATCTAACCTTAATTTTATATGGGGCCCTACTGCCTCATAGATTGATTTTATCCTATAGATATCTTCTTTTATATTTTTTCCTACCTTAACTTTTAATTCATCAAAGCCGTTTTCAACAGCCTTGAGACTGTCAGCGACCATCTTTTCAACACTGTCTACACTGATGGTCAGATCGGTTTTCAACTGGCCGGAGCCTCCTCCCAGAACCTTATATAAAGGTTTATTCATAGATTGTGCAAACAGGTCATAGAGGGCTATCTCTACAGCTGCCTTTGCACTGGTATTTTTGATTATTGTCTTCTGTACAATCTCTATCAGGTCATTAAAATCTTCAATATTTTTTCCTATTAACTGTTTTCCTATTAAAGTTACGGCTCCGATTATAGAATCATGTGTATCTCCTGTAATAACAGCAGTTGGAGGAGCCTCTCCAAATCCACTGTTTCCTGTATCGGTTTTTATAATTATAACTATATCCTCTATACTTTCCACAGTTCTTAGTGCTGTTTTAAATGGTGTAATCAGTGGAACTTTGATCTTTCCGATCTCTATCTTTTCTATGATCATAATATAATCCCCCTTTTTAATAGTACTTAATAAAAGTTTACCATGAAAAACAGGGGTTTTATAGGAAAAAAATCGTATGGGTGGAATAATAGAGAGAATAAAAAAATTAGAATAAACCTTATGAGTTTTAGTTTTTAGAATTAGGGGGAGTAATTATGGTATCTAAAATATTGAGTTCAAGTTACATAGGTATAGAGTCCTATATATTGGAGGTGGAAGCCGATATTATGCCGGGGTTGCCCAGCTTTAATATAGTAGGATTAGCAGATGTGGCTATCTCTGAAAGTAAGGAAAGGGTCAGAGCTGCCATAAAAAACAGCGGTTATGAAATACCTGCAAGGCGGATAGTGATAAACCTCTCTCCTGCCGGGATCAGAAAGGAAGGGGCTTCTTTTGACCTTTCTATAGCTATAGGGATACTGGCCAGCTTAGGAGAGGTGGAAAATAAAAAATTAGATAAATATATAGTGTTGGGAGAACTATCTTTAAATGGTAATATAAGAAAAATTGACGGAGCCATAAATTCGGTTATCTGTGCTAAGGAAAATGGTGTTCCGGGAATAATCCTGCCCAGGGAAAACTACTTAGAAGCCAGTGTCATAAAGGGAGTGGAGATAATACCGGTGGATAACCTGGTTCAGGTAGTTGAATTTTTAAACGATAAGATAGAGATAGAGTTGCCGAAAGTGGAGTCAAATGAGGAAGAGGAGGGTTATTCAGTAGATTTTAAGGAGGTTAAGGGACAGGTTCAGGCTAAAAGATGTATAGAGATAGCAGCAGCAGGAGGTCATAATTTTTATATGATAGGAACTCCAGGGGCAGGGAAATCCATGTTAGCAAAACGGCTGCCTACCATACTTCCTCTTATGAATGAGGATGAAATAATCGAATCAACCAATATATAGCAGTACAGGACTGTTGACAAAAGATATGCCAATAATAAATAAGAGGCCATTTAGAAGCCCTCACCACAGCAGTTCCATGGTTTCCATTGTGGGAGGAGGGAGAGTCCCAAAAGCCGGTGAAATAAGTCTGGCTCATAATGGTGTTTTATTTTTAGATGAAGTCACAGAATTTCCGAGACTGGTATTAGAAACATTGAGGCAGCCCCTGGAGGATAAAAAAGTGGCTATAACCAGGGCAGAATACAGGGTAGAGATGCCGGCAGATATGGTTCTCATAATGGCTTCCAATCCTTGTCCATGTGGAAACTTATTTGAAAATAGGTGCACTTGCAGTTCCTCTCAGATAAACAGGTACCAGCATAAGATTTCAGGACCCCTGTTGGACAGGATAGATTTGTATTTAGAGATAAAAAAATTATCCAGGGAGGAACTGGCCTCCTACAGGGAGGGTGAAAGTTCCGTAAAGATAAGGGAAAGGGTAGAAAAGGCCAGGAAAATACAGTGGGAAAGGTTTGGAAATTCAAAAATTAATGGAAATATGACTCCTAAGGAAATAAAAACTTACTGTAAATTGGATGATAAAAGTAAAAAAGTATTGATCGATTCCATAGACGTGTTTGGTCTTTCCGGGAGGAGTTATGACAAGGTCCTCAAGGTGGGAAGGACAATCGCTGATTTAGAGGGGAGTGAAAATATAGAGTTATCCCATATTATGGAAGCCCTCAGTTACAGGAAAAAATAGATTACCTTTAGGCTTTCTCAACTGGAAGCCTTTTGATTTTGTTAGAATTTTTTTTATCGGGGGGAATGATAAAAAGTTAAACAACTTAGTTATAGAATAAATAGAGGTAGGAGCTTAATTGAGATATCACAGTAAGTTATTTTAAATTATAGCCTATAAATATAGATGTCTAAAAAATATCTATATTTATAGGTTTTTTTTTTATCCAAAAAAATATGAAATATAAAAATGTAACTTTCAGAGATTACCTTGTAATTACTTGTTATAAATGATAAAATTAATGGTAAAAAAAGCAGCATAAAGTTGCATTCACTTAGGAATAATTTAAATTTTAAAACTTAATTATTATACAATTTTGTAAATTTCTAAGCAATAAAAAGAATTTTAGGAGGCAAAAGAAAGATGATTGGAATAGGAATCGTTGGACTACCAAATGTAGGTAAATCAACATTATTTAATGCAATAACAAAGGCAGGAGCGGCAGAAGCAGCAAATTATCCTTTTTGTACTATAGAGCCAAATGTAGGGATGGTAACAGTACCTGACAGCAGATTAGAGGAACTATCTAAGATAATAAATCCTCAGAGAGTACAACATGCTACAGTAGAATTTACAGATATCGCAGGATTGGTAAAAGGTGCAGCCAGCGGAGAGGGATTAGGGAATAAATTCTTAACACATATTAAAAATACCCAGGCAATATGTCAGGTTGTAAGGTGTTTTGAGGATGAAAATGTAGTCCATGTAGATGGATCTGTAGACCCAATAAGAGACATTGAAGTAATAAATTCTGAACTTATCTTATCGGATTTAGAATCTGTGGAGAGAGGGATTGAAAAACAAGCTAAATTACTCAGAGCTAAAAACAAGGAAGCTATGGCATTGGTTCCTGTACTGGAAAAATGTAAAGCTCACCTGGAAGATTCTAAATTATTAAATACGTTAACGTTAACTCCGGAAGAGTTAGAAACTATAAAGGGATATCAATTATTAACGGTAAAACCTATGATGTTTGCTGCTAATGTATCTGACAGTGATCTTGCTACAGGAAATGAATATGTAGAGCAGGTAGTAGAATATGCAAAAGATCTTGATGCAGAGGTTGTAATCGTATCGGCTCAGGTTGAATCTGAATTGCAGGAGATGGAAGAGGAAGACAGAGAGATGTTTTTAGAGGAATTAGGAGTAACTGAGCCTGGATTAAACAGACTTATCCGTGGTGGATATAAGTTACTGGGACTTCAAACTTATTTTACAGCAGGTGTAAAAGAAGTTAGAGCATGGACTATAAAGGTAGGAGATACTGCTCCTAAAGCTGCCGGAGAGATCCATACTGATTTCGAAAAAGGATTTATCAGGGCTAAAGTAGTAGGATATGATGAGTTTGTTAAAAATAATGGTTGGAAGGGTTCTCAGGAAGCAGGATCGCTCAGACTTGAAGGAAAAGAGTACGTTGTAAAAGATGGAGACCTAATGGAATTCTTATTCAACGTATAAAGAGCAACGTAACATTGTATTAAATTAAATATGACCTTAGTTTTTATAGATGACTAAGGTAATAAAAATAAATGGACCTTTGGGTTCATTTATTTTTATATACAAGAGATATAAAATTCACAAAGGGTTATAGAATTGATTGTAATTTGATAAAAAATATGTTAATGTTGTTACATGTATTCAAATATAATTATATTGTAGACGGCCACTTTATTAAGATGTATAATGTAAAAAATTAAATCTATAGATGAAAGTAGGAGAGAAAAGATGAATATAAAAGAATTTAAACTTGGAATGATGCCGACAAATGCTTTTTTAGTCTGGAAGGATAAAGAAGCTGTTTTATTTGATTGTGGAGGAGCAAACTTATCGGAATTAGAAAATTTTATAGAGGAAAATAATTTAACTTTAAAAAAAGTTATCTTTACCCATGGGCACTATGATCATATTGCCGGATTATTAAAATTAAAAGAGATCTATCCTAATATAGAGGTATATATAGGAGAGGAAGAGAAGGAATTTTTTACCGATTCTGCCCTGAGTCTTTCAGATTATTTAGCTAGGATAGATTTTAAATATGAAGATAGTTACAAGACGGTAAAGGCTGGAGATACTATAGATGAATTTGTGGTAATAGATACTCCGGGACATACCAGAGGAGGAAAATGTTTTTACCATGAGGAATCAGGAATAGTTGTTGTAGGAGACACTATGTTTAAGGGAAGTTATGGAAGATATGACCTGCCAACCAGTGATGGTAAGAGTTTGTTTGCCAGCTTGAAAAAACTATGTGATACTTTGCCGGCTGACACAAAGGTGTATAACGGTCATTCAGGAATGACTACTATTGGGGAAGAAAAGGAAAATTTAACGAGGAATGGAATTATTTAGGGGAGGGAAAGATGACAATAGAAAAAGCAACCTTACTGCTTAAGATGATGTCTAATCCAATAAGATTAGGGATTTTGAGAGAACTATCACTCAGAGATGAGATTTGTGTAGGGAATTTGGAAGAACTTCTAAATGTTTCCCAGTCCAGTGCTTCCCAGCACTTGGCACACCTTAGAAATTCAGGGATAGTAAGCTCCAGGAAACATGGAAAAAAAGTTTGCTATAAGGTATCAGAGGACAGTGTAAAAGATATTTTAAAAGCATTGAATATATAGTAAAGAAAATGACTTTCAGTAGAAGGTTATTTTTTTTTGAAAAAGTTTAAAGTTTTTTTGAACATCTTTACCTAAATATTCACTTATAAAAATTAAATTCAAGAATTTTATTGATCTCAAAAGTGAATGAAAGAAGAGTTACTCGTTAGATTTTCTGTTGCAGTTAGGGAATAATCTATATGTAAGAAAGAGAACATCAATGGAAGTTACTGAAGTTAAAAAATTATTGTCTTTTTAATTTCGGAGGTGGGAAAGATGAAAAAATTATTATTAGTTGCTGCCATATTAGCTATAGGATCAAGTGCTTATGCATTAACTGAAGGTATATCTGTAAATAACTTATTTGTATCAGAACAAGATACTATGTATCCTGGTGTTACTATAGTTGATAATGCTTATGCAGGAGACGCAGGTGGATTTGGTGCTTATAGAGAAATAACTAATGGTGACAATGCTGTACATAAAGATAGAGCTGTAAATATATTCAGAGACAAAGGTGACGGATGGGAAGATGTAGCTGCTACTCATATTCTTCTTAATGTACTTGAGCCTATTAAAATTGAATCTGAAGTAGACTTCTTGTATACTCAAGCAGTTGCAGGAGACGAATTACAAATTGGTGATATTGGATTTAGAGTTAAAGGTATGGGACCTGCAGAAATTGAATTTAAATTCTATGGTGGATTATTCAATCTTCCTGGTAAAGTAACAGTTAAAGGTCATAATTTTTATCCTAAGCAAACACGTATATTAGGTGGCGGAATAGAAACTGCATCAAGAAACGTAATGTTATACGGTACTATGAAAGAAATAGAAGTAGATGCATATCTTGACTTAACAGCTACTGCTCCTGGATTAAAATTTGGTGTTATAGTTGCTAGAGCAGAATATAAATAAAATTAGAATAGTTAGATGAAAACAAGCAGGTTTCGGCCTGCTTGTTTTTTTCTTTAAGAGGGGAAAGAATTAAAGTTGTAATATTGAAGGAAAATAATTTATTTTTAGTATCTTATAAATGAAAAATATAGATATTTTTTTGGAGGTGTATAAAATGAAAAAGATAATTTTATTATTATTTTTAATAACAAGTTTAAGTTTTTCATTGGAAATTACCAGTGTAGATCCGCTTAATTTTGGAGTAGTAGTTGCAGGAGACAGAGATGTATCACTAACAAATGTAGGTGTATATGTAGAGGGAAAATCAGGCAAAAGGGTGGAAATAGTTGTTCCTGAAACCTATGATTTAAATGGGAACAGTATGAGTATAAAGGTGAGAGAAAAAATAATTAGGTTAAATAATAGAGGGACAGGAAAATTTAAACTGGATATAAAACTAGATTTAAATAATATACAAGAGCATAAGACTATAAAAGATAATCTATCTGTAAAAGTTAGATATGTCGATTAGACTATTATACTAAAGTACTTTTATAGTGGTGTAAAAATAATTTATATTTTTAAAAATTGTTAAATTTTTTTGAGTTTAATCAATGTTTATTAAGTCAAAGTATATGGGGATGAATATGATGGGAAAAAAAATAATTATATTTTTATTGTTGTTCTCTATGATTTCATTTGGAGAGGAGTTTAAGGGAAGTTATGAGGAAGGATACATAGAAATAAATGTAAATAAAAAAATCAAATATTCATTTTTTCCAATATACATGGACTATTCTCTAGAAGAACCCTATGTAGGGGTGAAGAATTTCTTCGCTTTAACTATGTCCAGAGGAATGAAGATAGACAGAGAAAATAAAGTTATATATGGCCGGATGGGGGAAAGAGATTATAAATTTTATTATAGAAATACTAAATATATCACAGGTGAGGAAGATGTATATATAAGGGGGACAGACCTATCTCAGGTGTTTGAATTAAAAGAATATAAATGGAATACAGAAACATATATTATGGAAATGAAAACTAAATTTAAAACTCCCTACGAAATCTATCTGGAGCAGGAAAAAAGAATAAAAGGATTGGGAGCTGATGGGAATGAAGGGATAGAAGATGAAGAAGTATATTCTCAGGAGAGAAAATTGTTTACTCCTGGTGTTCTCCGGCCTAGGTATACCAATTATAATGTAGAGGATGAAGAGGGAATTTTTTCAATAAGATATGACACCCATTTGCTGTATGGGGATTTTTCTACTACAGGATTTATTCATCCAGATGCATATTTGGGATATACTGCCCTAACATACAACGAGGTTATAGATGAAAAGAGTATAGTTGTAGGGGATGCCTATATGCAGACATATGAATTTTTAGGTTCTAAGAGATTGACAGGATTAGCTATTCAAGACTGGAATGGTGCCGGAGATATAGAAGTAGGGCAGACTTCCATTAGGGGATTTGCACCTTTCAATTCAAATGTGGAACTATATAGGAATGGAACCTTATATAAATTTACCCGGGTACAGGAAGATGGATCCTATGTATTTGAAAATATTAATATCCAAAATTATAGTGATATCTATACCATAAAGATATATCATTTTGATGGAAGTATAGAGATAAGACAGGTTTCAATGATGAGCGGAAGTAAGATACTAAAAAAAGGTAAGATAGATTATAGTTTTTTGATAGGTACCTACAGGGAGATAGATGAAGATGAGGAAGAAGAAAAAGTTGATATAGAGAAAAAACCTGTAGAGGGAAATATTAGGATTTCTTATGGGGTTACTAATAACTTAACTATAGGGGCTGAATATATAAATGACCTTACAGAGAATAGAGAAGGTGAAATCACCTATAATTACCCTACAGAATTAATGGGATTAAATTTATATTATACAACCGGGGCAGTAAAATATCCAACATATTTTGAGTTTTCGGAGGTTTATGATATAGAGTATGATACTAAAAACAGATATAACCATATAGGAAAGATAAGACAAAGGTTTGGCGGGAATGTACTTTCCCTGGAAGGTTATATGTACAGTGATTTTATAGCTTATTTGGAAGGCTATGAAAATAGGTATATTGCTGACTGGAGAGGAATTATAAATAATTATTGGGGATATAATTTTAGATATGACAATATAGATAAACTCGGAGCTATAGAGGAATATGGTAGTGGTGGAGTTTATAGGAACAAAGATAATACTTCCCATGAATTAGGACTTGCTTATCCATTTTCAGAGGATTACGGGACTCCTAGAGTATATTATAATTATTCCAACAGTAATATTGAGATTTATGATACCAGCTTAAACTTTGTTGTTCAAATAAATTCTAATTTTGAAGAATTTGAGGATGAAACAGATTTAAAAGTAGCTCTTAAAACTGCAGAAAATAACAAAATAAAGGCAGGTATTTTTGTAAAGTATGACAGTAAAAATCAATATGAAGCAGGATTAGAAGTGAAATATAAAGTGTTTAACTGGTTAGAAATTATAGGTGATTTAAGTCATGATGAAGATGAAACTAAATATAATGTTGGTGTAGACATGGAGAAAACTATTATCTTAGAAAAACCATTTACAAGTAATTCTAACCCATATCCAAGCAGATCTTGGATGGAAGGGAAGGTATTTATGGATGATAACAATAATGAACAATTTGATGAGGGTGAAGAATTATTAGAAGGGGTAGAGGTTAAAGTCGGAAGAAAAAAAGGAGTAACTGGAACAGATGGGGTGTATTTCATAGATAATATAAGTTCCTACGAGATAAAAGATTTTGAAGTTAATATAGAGACATTAGATCCTATGTTAGAAGCGGCTAATGAAAAAAAATATGTTAAATTATACCCGGCAACTGGAGGACATATGGATATCCCTATTCAATCTATTTCGGTAATAATGGGTGATTTAGAATTTAGTGGAGATACTGTAGATGGAGTAAAACATTTTCCAATAATATCCCAGCTTTATATCCAATTAAAAACTTTAGATGGTAAGATAGTCATGGAAAAAAGAATTGAACCAGAGGGGTTCTATATGCTGGATAAAATTCTTCCAGGTGAATATATCTTAGAGATGGATTATAGGGGAGAAGGACGTTTAAACTTTGAAGAAAAAACTAAGAAATTAAATATTAAATTGGATAAATATGGAAGTTATTACGAAGATTACAATTTTAAAATTATCTCTTATGAAAAGGAATAGGTGGTATTGATGATAAAAAGAATGATTATATTTATGTATTTATTCATGATTACGATGTTATATGCTAATTTTCAGGTAGCTCCTCAGGTTCAAAGAATGAGTTTAGACAGGCCTGGAACCCAGAAAATTTATTTGAAAAATGATACCAATAAATTAAAAAAAATAAAGATTTATTCAGAAAGACCAAAAGATCAAAAAACAAAAGAACTCTACATGGGAGATTGGGTCATTGTATATCCTAAGATGGTTTATCTTAAACCAAACAGTAAAAAAGTAATAAGGATGGCGGCAAGACCTCCAAAGGGATTGGTAGATGGAGAATATAGAAGTCATTTGGTATTTGAGGAATTGCCGGTAAAAAAATATGATAATAGTGAAAAAGATAAAGAAAAGGTAGAAGTTAATATAGATATAATTCATATATTAGTTTCTACAGTGTATGGTTATAGTGGTAAATTAGAATATGGCGGGATTTTTGAGGATTTTCAGGTTGTTACCGATGATAAAATGACATATTTTGTATCTAAGGTAACAAATACCGGAACGACAGCTTTGGATGTTATTTATAAAGTAACTTACTATGAGAATATGAAAAAATTAAAAACTGAAAATTTATTAATTGGGAAAGTTATGAGGGAAAATGATTTTAATTCCGTTGTAGAGTTAAATAAAATTTCAAAGGGTGCCAATAAGATGAAGGTAGAATATTATTATAGGGTTAAAAAGGAAGCTAAGAAAGTAAAGGAGGGAGAAGCGGAATATAATGAGTTTAAATTAGGGGAGAAGATTATTCCTATAGAAAGGATAAGCAAAGATAATTATTTTAAAGGGTTAGAGGGAAAAAATAAAGAGGAAGAGACAAAAGAAGAAAAAGATAGTTAACAAAAAAACTCAAGGACACCCTTGAGTTTTTTTGTTTTTTAATTGGAAGTTTTTTTAAGAGATGCTCCCAATAAATAGTCTGTTTTTTTATCGTGGGTTTCAGAAGGAATACTTTTATATAATTGAAATTCGTAGTGGGGAGCTACGATAAGACCAGAATAGTCTTCTAAAAATTTATCATAGTATCCCTTTCCGAATCCTATACGATTACCATTTGGATCAAAAGCTACTCCCGGGATGATAATAAGATCTATTTTTTTTATGTCTATGTAAGTCCCGTCGACCTCTTTGATTTTAAAAGAATTATTATCATTAAATTTTTTAGAACTGTCATAGATAACTCCTGCTAACCCGCCATCTTCCAACATTTTTGGAAGGATTAGAGTTTTTCCATTTTTTAAAATATGGTTATTTATAAAGTCGGTATCTACTTCTCCTTTAAAATTCATATATGACATAACAACTTCAGCATCTTTATAGATAGGAGAGTCTATAAGAATCTTAAAAAGATCTTCAGAATACTTTTTTATGAATTCCTTAGGGAGGTTATTTCTTTTTTTTAAAACTTCAGATCTTATTTTTTTTTTATCCATGGATATTCTCCATATTTTTTTTGATCTCCTCCATATCTTTCCAAGTCAGCCATTTGGGGCTGCCTTTTTTCTTATCACTGTTTCGAATTAAAAAATTAGGATCATAGGTAGGATTTACCTTGATTCCACCATCCCAATCATAAGTTTTTCCACGAATTTCAGAAATTTTTAATGTATCATCCCTCAGCAAGAATCGGCTGACCTCTTGTCCCAGAGCAACGATTACTTTAGGATTTAAGAGGGCAATCTGCATATCTAAAACATCGGCATAGATCTTCTTTTCTTCATCGGAAAGGTCCTTTAATTTTAAATTGCACTTTACAATATTGGTAAGATAAAACTCCTCAGGTGAAAGGTCGACCAATTCATATAGGTTTTTAAAAAATGCACCACTGCTGTTAGGAGCTACTCTTAGGTTTTCATCTTCAAAAAGATTGGGGTCGTCCCCTATAAATAAAAGGTTGGAATTTCTGTTTCCTCCTCCTAATAATACTTTACTATCTTTTTCACTTTTCTTAAAAACTTTACAGGTATTTATCTCGAAATTGAGTTCTTCCCATAAATTATTAATTTTCATATTTTCCTCCTACCTTTTCTTTTAAATTTAATTCCTTTTTCTAAATATTACATTTTACTATTTATGTTTTTTTGCTATTGGTAGTTTATTTTTTAGATTTGTATATTGGGGTAACGGTGTTTTGCCTTACGATCTCAAGATCGATGTCTATATCATTTTTTATTAATTCAAATTCCACAGTATTATAGGCCAGATCATAGCAATTACTGTCGTTGCTTACATGAACCAGGTAAACTTTTTCTAAATCATCATGATATAATTCGGTCAAAAATTTTGCAGTATCCTCGTTGCAGAGGTGACCATTTCTTCCCTTGACACGTGACTTTAGATCCCAGGGGTAGGCACAATTCATAAGCATATTGTAATCATAGTTACACTCAATAATAGCAATTTGAGAGCCTTTAAACTGCTCTCGTACAATATTGGTAATATGCCCTATGTCCGTAGCCAAAGTAAGTTTCTTTTCCATGTATTCCACAGAAAAACCAATAGTTCTCTCAGCATCGTGCATAACATCAAATGGGGTTATTAATACCTCATCTAAATAAAACGTCCCCTCTATAAAATTTAGATTAGAAGGGTCTATTTTTCCTAATTTATGTTTACAGGCATCGAAGCTTTCCTCGGTTATATAGATAGGCAGGTTGTATTTTCTAGAGATGATTCCGGCCCCTAAAACATGATCTCCATGTTCATGGGTTATGAGAAGAGCCTGAATATCATTGATATCTTCCCCTATAACCTCTAACTTTTCCTTTATTTTTTCAGTTAATTCCTCAAGAGACAAATTAAGTAATCCGGCTCTTTCAACATTGTCCGTTTTGTTTTCATGCAAATAAGTGAGCTTTGAAGGTTCAATTTCAAAATCACAATCTGTTAT
>CAZUGM010000011.1:20761-22543 GCA_964619915.1 uncultured Fusobacteriaceae bacterium
CCTATAACCTCTAACTTTTCCTTTATTTTTTTTCCACTAAATCCAGCATCGATTAAAACTTTAACATTATTTATCTCGATAAAGATAGAGTTTCCGGAACTTCCGCTCCCTAGTATTGATACTTTCATAAATTTCCTTTCAAATTAAGTTATCCAATAATTTTTTTAGCCTTGTTTTTCAAATTGATAGTTTTATATTCCCTATATTATATCATAAATTTGAAATAAAAAAAGGCGACTTGTAGTCGCCAAAAATCTATAAAGTTATTTCTACCAATTATCTGTAATTTAAGATAGTGTTGGAATTAAAGGATCTTTCTAAAGATAAAAAAGTTTTATCCAGATCGCTGGTGTTTATTTTTATAATCTTGTCATTCAATTCGAATAATATTGTATATGTATTGTTAACCTTAGTGATACCACAGACTATAGAGACAGTGTCAAACTCAAATACCCATTTATTCTTCCTTGATGAAACCTTCATAAAAATTCCTCCTAGTTATCTTTATTTATATATAACTATTATAACTTCATAATCTTAATTTGTCAATAACAACTATCTATATTTTAAGATAAGGTTCAAAATAAAAAAAAGAAGGATTTTTCATCCTCCTAAATTTTTTTTAGTTAAATTCTTTTTTTATAACTTCAAGCCAGTCATAGATCCTGTCGGGAGTCATATCATCCTGGTTTTCCTCGTCTAAAACTAATCCCATAAATTTACCTTCAACGATAGCTTCACATTCCTCAAAATGATATCCATCTGTAGAAGTTAATCCAATAATCTTCCCACCATTTTTAATGATGATCTTATATAAAATTTCTAAAGCTCCTACAAAGGATTCTCCAAATGTAGTCTGGCTTCCTAAACCTACAAGAGCTATAGTTTTGCCACTGAGGTCAATTTTTTTAAAATCCTCTATGACAGCTTCCCAGTGAGCTTCTAATTCACCAAATCCATAGCTAGGTGTAACTAAGATTAGGTTTTCAAATTCTTTTATTTTGTTGATTCCATTGGCTACATCAAATATTTCAACGTCATCTCTCAGGTTGAAATCAAATTCATCAACTACCCCGGTAGTTCTTCCCCCGGTAGTTCCATAAAATAATCCTATTTTTTTCATCTATATCAACTCCTATTTAACTTTTTATTAGATCTTTAATTACTTCTCCGGCTATAATAAGTCCTGCCACCGAAGGAACAAAGGAGACACTTCCTACATTGACAGCTTTCTCCCTGGAACCATCTGGATTCTTAGGTTTTATGGCAATCTCTGTAGAAAAAACTGTTTTAACTTTTTTTATCCTTCTTTTCTTTAGCTCCTGTCTTATAGTACGAGCCAAGGGACAGACACTGGTTTTGCTGATATCTGAAATTTGTATAGTTGTAGGGTCCAATTTATTCCCGAATCCCATAGAGGAAATTATAGGGATACCTTTGTCTTTGCTGATTTCAATCAAAGCTAATTTTGCAGAAACAGTATCTATGGCATCTACGATATAATCATATTTTATATCACCAAATAAAGATTTTGCATTTTCAGGTGTAACCCTCAGGTTGTGGATATGGACCACAGCATTAGGATTTATATCCAGGATACGATCTTTAAATAACTTTGTTTTCTCTTCTCCGATAGAGCTGTGTGTGGCAATAATCTGTCTATTTAAGTTGGTGATATCTACAGTATCAAAATCAACTAAAGTTATAGTTCCGATCCCTGCACGGCTCAGTGATTCGATAGTGAATCCTCCTACACCACCTAATCCAAAGACAATTACCGAA
>CAZUGM010000012.1:0-21614 GCA_964619915.1 uncultured Fusobacteriaceae bacterium
CGAAGTTTATAGTCGTCCAACTTCAGCAGTACTGTTTCTACAACAACGATCGTGAATTACCCAGCTAAGACAACTTATAAACTTCTTGAACTTTTACGTCTCATTTTCTTTCAAGAGAAAAGAGACCCATATTAAAGATGGAATCTTTAGAATTTTATCGATGCTGACTAAAATCTGATTTTTACTGCCCTGACTTTTCTATTACTTTTAAAGTGAAATTTATAATCTGCAACTACATCTACCTGTGTCTCATCTCATCCAATTCAAATATCATTTTATCATATGAAGACTGCATCCTTTTCATCTTCTCCTCATACTCCCTTGTTTTTTCCTCCACCTTTATTTTCAGCCTGCCGTCTACATCACCTAATTTTGCCTTTAGTTCCCTCAATTCACTGTTTCTGACCTTTAATTTCTGCTTTAAGATGGTATTCTCTTCCTCTATTTTTTTAGATTCATTCTGAATCTCCAGCTTATCTCTCCCTAATTTCTCCAGTCTCCCTCTCAATTTATCTATCTTACCCAACAGCTCTATTTTTTCCCTTCTATACCTGCTCTTTAGTACAAAAAACATCTTTTCTTCACCTTTCCTCATATATTTTATACACTAATATTAACACGATTCTATTAGTTAATAAAACATTATAACCGGACTTATGCAAAAATAACCTCTAAAAACTTAAGAAATTTACATAGATCAGGTCATAACCATTAAAATAGAGGGAAACAACCCTACGATCATTCCCCTCTATATTATGTTACACTTTCAATCTCGTAAAACTATTGTATTCAAGGTCAATATATAGAACCTCATTGTTCAGCACTTCCCCTTTATCCAACAGGAGTTTGATCACTTCTCCTACCTGGATGGAAGCTGCCAAGGCAGGCGTGAAACTGGGATTTCCCATCTTATTTTTCAAATCCTCCTTTTTATAAATTTTATCCAGAATAAAATCTCCCGGCAGAATTACCGCTACCTGCGCTATCCACCCTCCTATAGCTCCATGAACCATCGGAATCTTGTTTCTGTCACAGGATTTCTCCACAACCCTTTTTAATGAAGAAGAGTCCAGTGCATCCACCACTATATCCACATCTTTTATGACTGCATCGATATTATGATCAGTTATCTTCTTATTGATTGCCACAACCTCTATCTCCGAATTTATAGCTTCCACCCTTTTTTTGGCTTCCTCTACCTTTAACAGGCCTAAATTGTCTTTTGTAGAGATTATCTGCCTGTTCAGGTTAGACACCTCAAATTTATCAAAATCCACAAGGAGAAGCTTTCCCACTCCTAACCTTGCAAGCATCTCAACTGCATATCCGCCTAAGCCTCCCATACCTAAGATGACCACCGTGGATTCAGATAATTTCTTCTGTTCATCATATGATATCATCTCTCTGTTCCTTGTGTATCTATCCATCCTATCCCCCTCCTACAGGGGGAAAGATGGCTACTCTGTCCCCATTTTTTAAAGATTCATTGTAATCTAATTTTCTTATGCCGTTGATCATAACGATCATAATCTCTTTTTCTGCAATTCCAACCTCATCCATGAGGTTATCAATTGTCAGACAATCATTCATTTCTATTTTTTTTACCCCTCTACTCTCCGGAGGGAGTAAATCCCTCAGATAAGCAAAGAGTCTCACCTCTATCTGAATATTTCCCATCCCATACTCCTAAAATTCCAATGTTTTATCTAATTCTTCATCTGTAAAATCAAATGTTACATTGTGAGGAGCGACCGCTTCCTCTTTAAAAAATTCAGGTAATCTGTCCTGAGATTTTGTTATTCCAGCTCTTCTATTGAATTCTTTTTCCAGCTTCAATACTTCCTGTCCCCCTGCAAGGATCTCATTGATATCAAAATTGGTGTTATATTTTGAATTTATCATATTGGCCACTTCAGGGAATGCTGTCTCGTCATCTAAGATAGGGAAAGCTACAAATATACAGAAACCTAAACTATCTAAAACCGCAGTTGCTATTTGAAGGTTTCTGGATAACTCCACCTGACCGTCTTTCTTCAATGGATCTAAAACTCCTCCTACACCTAATATATTCGATGTAACTGCATATCCTGCTGTATGGTCTGCTCCCATGGGAGTCGTTGCATAGGTTACTCCCTGCCCCTTTACCGATCTCGGGTCATAAGCCGGAAGCGCCTGTCTTTTTACTACCGGCACCCTCTCTGTTCCAAATGCCTGCCCTGTAAATGCAGCACCATTACCTATGATTCTTCCAATAGGTGAGCCTTTACCGATCTCTTCCAATAATTTTATTGCACCTTTATCATCACCAAACTCTAAATATCCACCTTCCATTGCCACTCCTACTGCAACTCCGGTATCTATAGTATCCACTCCAAAATCATCACACATCTTATCCATCTGAGCTATTGAATCCAGATCTTTTATATGACAATGAGATCCAAATGCCCAGATAGTCTCATACTCAAATCCACCTGTAAGATAATCCCCTTTTTTATCGTTATACACCTGGGAACATCTCATGATACATCCAGGATGACAGGCATGGGTTGTCTGTCCCTTTCTTTTTTCAATGGTTTCAAACATCGTTTCACCACTGATATTTTCTGCAAATTCAAACCTTCCATTTCTAAAGTTATCTGTTGGGAGCCCTCCGGCTTCATTCAAAATATTTACAAGAACTGCCGTTCCATAGGCCGGTAACCCTTGTCCAGATACAGGGTGGGCTAAGACCGATTTGGAGAAGTTTCTGGCTGCTACCCTGAACTTATCTATATCATGGTACTCAACTCTATTTTCCTTCCCGGAATCAATGACTATAGCCTTTATTCCTTTGGATCCGAGAACTGCCCCGGTTCCACCTCTTCCACAATGTCTTGTAGGTCTTCCTTCGGGATCTGTCACTGCAATCGATGCTGCAGTCAATCTCATTTCCCCCGCCTGTCCAAGGGACATCACAGTCACTTTTTCCCCACATTTTTCCCTCAAGATATTTCCTACCTCATAGTTACCTTTCATCTTTAAATAACCGGCATCCTCTATTGTAACTCCTTCTGGAGTTATTTTTATAAGGTTCAATTCCTGGTTTTTAGGTTTATTCTCTATAATAACTGCCTTATACCCTAATTTTGCCAGACTTTGGGCTGCTGTTCCCCCTGCATTGGATTCCTTTATCCCGCCAGTTAACGGGCTCTTAGTTCCTACACTGAGCCTTCCTGAACTTGGTGCTAAAGTTCCTGCAAAAAGACCTGGAGCTATTACCAGCTTATTGTTTTTTCCCAGTGGGTGTGATGTTGCATCAACCTCATCGGATATAATCCGGGATGTCAGCCCTCTCCCGCCTAACCCTACATACTCCTCTTTCACCTCTTCAAAACTAACGTTCTTAGTAGCCATGTCAATTCTACAAATTTTCATAAATATATTCCTCCTTATTTTGGTCTACTCCTTTCCAAATGCGGGAGGAAATTCAGTTTCCCGAAAGACCCATTGGTGTCATTTCATAGATATCCAATATCCTTAGAAATTTCCACTCGGAGATAACATTAATATAATAACCTTACATTAAAAGTATACAATATATATTTCTGATTTCAAGTTTCTTCTACTAAAATTTCTATCAGGCAGCAACTTGGGTTAAATTATTATAAGAATAACTTCCGCTCATATAACATATTCATACACCCTTTCTTGTTTCGGCCTTTGGATGAGCAAAGTTTTTGAGGAGCCGTTTAAGGATGCTGAACACTTCAGCTAAAATTATGTAGTTGCATTCGCTCAGATTTATAAAAAAGATAAAATTGTAAATCAATAAAAAGTACCCATCCTGCTATCATTAGATAAAGGATGGGTACTTTTTATTTAATCATTTTCAGCTTCTTTCTTAAAACTATCAGGAGCAATATCTTTAAGTTTATCCATCAAGTCAGGGACTATCTCTAACAGCTTTTCCAATCCAGTATTTTTTTTAATCGGAAGAACACTCACTTCTCCGTTTTTAATGACAATCATTGCAACAGGCATTATACGGGAACCGAATCCGGCACCATGGCCGCCAGACCGCTGGCCTTTTTTAGGATCTGATTCTTCATCGTTGCCTGCTCCCAATCCAAAAGAAAGGGAAAGAGTCGGGATTAAAGTAATATCCCCTATTTGAAATGGTTCTCCAATGACAGTTTTGTTTTTAACAAAATTTTCAAATTTGTCAAACAATTGATCAATATTTTCTTTAATAGCCATGGTTATAACCTCCATTCAATTTATTATCTTATGATAAGCCTTTACGGCTTATACAAAATCAGTTTTAAAAAAATAAAAACCAAATAATATAAAGCAAACGCCCCGTCTGTGTATATTGTCCCCTTATAAATCTCCTCGTCATACCTAAATCTAAATTTCTCGATATCGATGGGAATACTGAGAAAGCTGCTTAAACCATCTACAAAACCTGTAATGCTGGGATCTTCGAACCCAAGCTCCCCGCTGATGACAATTTTTTTGGGTTTATATTTTTTCAACACTTTTTTTAAACAGTCAACTATATATTTTACTCCCTTTTTCGTTATTTTCCTTTTTTTAACTCTGGTTTTGCCTTTGTTTTCATTTTCTTCAATTTTCCGTTTTTGTTCAGTTTTTTTACTTTTAATTTTAATGGATTTGCCCAACACCTTGATGTAAAATAGCTGATTATTGCTATAGCCTAATTGAAATAAACCAAACAACCATCTTACTTTTGCACCACAATAAAAACAGTTTTTGTTATTTGCCAGTTTAATACTGTAAGCAAAAGGAAAAAACAGCAGCAGCAAAATAAATAACAGAATGGATATTAAAATAATTAGTAACACATCTAAAATCATAAATAAAACATCCTTAGAAATTTTCAATGAAGATAACATTAATATAATAACCCTACATTAAAGTATATAATAATTTTTTTTAATTTCAAGTTTCTTTTACTAATATTTTAGTCTTCTAAAATTTCTATAATTTTTTTAAATAATGAAAATAAGCTCTCAGAACAATCTATTCTAAGAACCTAGCTTTTTAATAATATAAGTTTAGAAAAATAGATTAACCTTATAGCACATTCTAACTTTTTGTACTTTCTTTGCTTGTCCAAAGAAAGTACCCAAGAAAAGACACATCTTTTCAACGTTTTACGGGCAAGGTTATTTCTCTACGACCTTTATAAGCTACAGTCCTCGCTTCACTGCGGAACTTATTCTGTTAGACGGTCTAGTTTATTCTCTGAGTACAAAGCTATATCAACTGAAAAGAGGACCTTTTATATTTTCTTTATCAATCTCTAAAATTTATCTACATTAATATATATATATTCTCTATCTCCTCTTTGGGAATTATCCTGCTGATTATACCTGAAATAATGACTATTCCGAAGATATCTATAATCAGACGGCTTAGGGCAAATTTTGTCCCAAGAGATGCCATCTCAAAGAGAAACATAGGGATCTTGGTTGTAGAACAGGCCCCTAAAAATATAATAATATTGCTGAACTTGACTCCCTTTTTCATAAATACAGCAGCTACCGGAAAAGCTCCATAGAGAGGCCCTGCAGCTGCCGAACCAATAAATATCGACAGTAAAATTCCCTTTATTCCTGATCCTTCACCCATATATTTCACCATGGTTTCCTTGGGTACCCATACATCGAGGAGTCCCAGTAATACAAATACAGGAGGGATTACAAAAACCATCTCTTTGAGGGAGTAGACAGTGATATCCACAGCTTTCATTCCCAGACTGAAATTTATAAAAAACAAGACAGTCAAGATCATAAGTGTTGTCATTAAAAATTTATATCTTTTTATAAATCTCATTTTATACCACCAAAATCCCTATTATATAAGCTACAACAAAGGAAAATATAAATGCTATTGAATTCCTCACAACAGCCAGACGTTTTCCAAAATACTTTATCTCAACAGGAAGGGTTATCACTCCTACCATCATCAGTGTAGATATAAAAGCTGCAATCTGCATATATCCTGCACCATTTTCCAGGAGCATTGCCGCTGTGGGGAAGGCCACAAACCCCGGTATTAAAGTTATTGCTCCTATAATTCCCGAAATTAAAACTCCTAACCATCCAGACCTGTTCCCTATAATCCCGGATATTATCTCCGGATTAAAAACAGCTAAAAGTATTCCAACAAAAACAATTACCCCCAGAAATTGAGGCAGTATATTTTCAAATGCTTTCAAAGCTTTTTTCAGAGCCTTCATGGTTTTCTTTTTATCTTTAAAATAAGACAATATTAAAAGACATATGGTAATAATATATAAAGTAAAATTCATCCTCTCTCCTTCTAAGTTCGCGGTTACATCTCCCTCTTTATCAAATGAGTATAAATTTCATACCATTTTCAATTTTTTCTGATACGATAGCCATCTATTAATCTTTTTCAGTTTTAAAAAGCTCATCATTTCTAACGACCATTTATCCGTACTGTCAATCTCTAAATATAGTATTCTCTTCCTGCTCTCCTTTGCATACCCAATTTGTAAATTGGTTAAAAGTTTTATACTTTCATGTCTCATAGAATCAAACTCTTCAGCTACACCTCTCCACCCTAAATCCATTCCTAATTCATCATTTTCATGCATTAAAGCGAAAGCAATTACTTTTTTTTCTTTCTTTAAAACAAATGAACCCTATGCAATAAAATCTTCTTTCACTATGTTTCCCCACATCTCCACATTGATTTCCTTTACCGGATTATCCAGATGTGATTGAGTATAACAACCTTTTGCTAATTCAAAAACTTCTTTCAACTCATTGTCAGATTTCATATCTGATAATGCTAAAATTTCTAAGTCCTCTTTATTTATATATTCTTCCATCTTCTGTTTATCAATTTCAATTCTCGATGTATCTATTTGAGGTTCATGAGTAGATCTATACAGCTTGAAACCTAGATGCTCTAAAAAGTACGACCCAGTCAAAGATGTTTCATAAAATGAACTCTGTAAATATGAAAAACCACTGCCTAAACTTTTAATATATTCATACATGTTGGTTCCAATTTTATTTCTTCTATATTTTTTATCCACAATCATATTGAAATAAAGACTATTTGGATGAAAATTATTTATCCAAATACTAAAAAAACCTACAGGTTTTTCATCAAGTAAAACTATGTACACCGAATCAACATATCTAGCTTTCACATAGATTTTTTTATTCTTGAAATATATTTTTCTTTCTTCTAAGATAGTCCTACCAATAAGATCTTTAATAAATCCCTCGTATATTTCCGATGAAGGTATTATTTTTATCATAATTTTATTCACTCTCCATGCATATAAAAATTAATTATGTATAACGATTTATGCTATACTACACCTATCAACTAAAAGCGGAGGTTCAAAAATGATATTTCATATAGTAGATAAAAATTATTGGCTCAGTCAAGTTCCTAGCGGCGAGTACCTCACAAGAGATTTAGATTCAGAAGGCTTTATTCACTGCTCAGACATTCAGAAAGTTACCCAGGTCGCAAACCAAATATATAAAGGTATCCACAATCTAATCCTTCTTTGTATCGATGAAGATAAGGTTTATGCTGAAATTAAATGGGAGGATCTTTACAATTTAAATTATGACTACCCGCATATTTATGGTCCCCTAAATATAGAAGCAGTAGTTTCAGTTCATGAATTTGAACCTAACGAGGCAGGCTACTTTAGCATTCCAAATGATCTAATATAACTGATTTCCTGATTAGAGAAATAACTCATCTGAATTTACTCCCAGAAATTGAGGCAGTATATTTTCAAAGGATTTCAGACTTTTTTTAAGAGCCTTCATAGTTTTCTTTTTGTCTTTAAAATAAGATAATGTTAAAAAAAAACATAGTATAATTCTTATTATAAATCTGCATATATGAGCTCTAAACTATCATTCATCTTATTTAATAGTCCCTTCAAATCCATTATTTCTTTTTCTATTGTTTTTATCTTAACTTCATTTTTTTCTCTATTATTCTTTAAAAATTCCCAAATCACATGTATCAAAATCATCAGATGCCCAATAATTATTCCATTCTATATCTAGTATTTTTTTCTCTCTATAAGTAACCTCTAATTCTTTTTCCAGCTCCAACAACTTATAACGCAACTCCTCTAGTTCTGTAGCTCCTAGTTTATGCTTTGCGATACTTTTATTAATCTCTTCTTCTATAAGTTTCACTTCATCTTGCAATGGTTTTATATTTTCAACAGAATATATTTCTGAAATTTTCTGTATAAAATTATTAATTGTAAGTGAATAAAAATGATTTTTAGTTTCTTTTTTAAATTCTTTAAGTAATTCTTTTCTTGGACCTAAATCAATTCCATTTACTTTCTGACACCAGTCCTCTTTTCTATCATTTGATACAAATAGAATATTTTTTTCATTATCTTTAGAATACTTAATTAATTCTTTCCAAATCACTAAATCCCCAAACATATTTATACCTTTTTTACCCGTACCTTACCCTTCTACTACTTCTATTAAATCTCCCGGTTTTATCTCGCCACCCTTTAAGATCTTAGTGAATATACCCTCTCTAGGCATAACACAGTCTCCTACTAATTTCTTTATCTCACATCCTAAATGACAATTTTTTCCTATCTGGGTTACCTCCTGGAGAGTTTCACCAATTTTTAACTTTGTTCCAACCGGTAATTCATATAAAACCATACCTTCTGTTGTAAGATTTTCAGCAAATTTACCTGTACAAAACCCTACTCCGTCTAAATCCTTTAATTTCTTTATACTGGAATTATCCAATAGACTGACCTGTCTATGCCAGTTACCTGCATGGGCATCTCCTACTAAACCATGATCTACCTTAAACATTCCGCTTTTTATAGGTTGCTTTACTACACCCTTTGTTTCACTTATATTTACTGCAACTATCTTTCCTTTTATAGTACTCATGATCTTCTCCTTATTTTATAATTATTTAATTTATGTTTGATTTTTTTATCCTTCAAACTTTTTTTGACATAGATTTTAGAACCTTTCTACACGGAGACTCACCGAGAACTAGATTAGAGTTTCACTGAGTTTTTCCTCTGAGTAACTTTTTTCTCTGTGTCCAATTTTTTTCTTTTAAATTCTTTTTCTGGATGTTATCCTACTTCTCAGAAGACATCTTGCGAGTTTCGTCGTACCCGCCATGCCCGTCAGGCATCCCACTAAGAAACGGGGATCCATGGTCACACCCTATAACATCATTTAGAAAAAGTCTGCTTTTCTTTCCTCTATTTCTTTTTCAGATAAAAAGCAAATAGAGTCAGTTAAGGGTGAAACCCTTAGAACCGTTCTTTTATCACAGATTATTAGAATAAAAAAAGTGAGGTCTGACTAAATCTCTATTATCTCCCCTGGATTTTCCAACTTATACCCCGGTATATTTTCTACTTCTTTAGAAAAATCTTCCGATCTTATATATTCAATGAATTTTAAAACCCTTTCATCTTCCAGACTGTCCTTTAAAACTGCAAAATCATAATCTTCATGATCTACAGGTATAAAATCCAGGTCCAATATGTCTGCCGCTGATTTAACACCTAAAGCCAGATCACAGGTTGCGGATTTCACCGACATTGCCGCTGCCAGATGAGTTGTAGCTTCCCTCTCATACCCCTGAATATCGTTATTATCTATACCCATTTTTTCTAGGTTATAGTCCAGGAGGATACGGGTTCCTGCCCCCCTCTGCCTGTTCATAAATACCAGATCATTCCTGGTCAGATCTTCTATTCCCTTTATATTTTTAGGGTTTCCTTTAGAAATTATCAGTCCCTGTTCCCTCTTTATCCCTTTTATTAATGCTGCATTTCCTGAAGGGAAATATTTATTTAAAACATCTATATTATAATCCCCGCTTTTACCATCCAACATATGGATGGGAGCTATGGTGGTTTCCTTTTTCTTCAATGCCAATACCCCACCGAAACTTCCCACATGGGACAGGGATAACCTCACCCTGTCGGAGATCCTGTCCATTATGGGATCATTACTCCCGATTACTACTATGGATTTTTTTATAGTTGAGAGGGGCTTGAGTAATTTTATATCTACCTCTTCCCCAATATCATGCCCCTCGTTATTTCTGGATATCACTAGGATACCATCGGCTTTTACCAGACTCATGCTGACTCCTGCCCCTCTGTCTAATGGAGTGGCTACTAACTTGCCTCCTACATAACCTAAAGTCATACGGACAAACTCCTTATGCTTTAAAGAGGAGTGGATCCTCTTGGATAAGCTGGCTTTTACTACAATTTCTTTTTCATCCTCTCTGCAGAGCATCTTCTCTAGAAGTGATTTTACAAACTGCTGGTACACAAAATATGCCGATACCGGGTATCCCGGTATTCCTATTACAGGTTTATCCTTGATAAACCCCAGGATAGTGGGTTTTCCCGGTTTGATGGCTATACCGTGAATTATAACTTCTCCCAACTCCTCTATGAGGGACTTGGTATAATCATGGGTTCCAGCTGATGACCCTGCATTGATGATTACCACATCATTTTTTTCCACTGCATCCATTATATTTTTCTTCAGCAGTTCTTTTTCGTCCCGGACAGGGGAATACCTGTACGGCTTTCCTCCAGATACGGTAATCATAGCCTCAAACATCCTGGAGTTGGAATCTATGATATCTCCTACCTTTAAATTTTTATAGTCTTCTACTATCTCACTTCCTGTGGGGATAATTGCAACTTCCGGCTTTTTAATGACCTCTATCTCAAATATTCCTCCGGCAAATAAAGCCCCTATATCCTCCGGTCTGATCTCATGAAATGAAGGTAGGATCATATCATTTTTTATTATATCTTCCCCTACATTCCTGATATGCTGATAGGGATGGGTTGATTTTATTATCCTGACATCTCCATTTTCTAATTCCACTACTTCCTCTATCATGATGACAGCATCAAATTCAGTTTTAATAGGATTTCCTGTATTTACATAGAGAAAATCGCTTTCTTTTTTTAGGATTACAGGGTTGGTTTCACTGGCCGTCTCTGTGTCTTTGGATCTGACCAATATCCCGTCCATAGCCGAAGCATTAAAATTGGGAGATGACACATTGGCAAAAACAGGTGACGATGTAATCCTTCCCAAAGATTTTTCCGTGGAAATTATCTCCTTTTTACTGTATCTTTCTATCCTGTTAAAAAACAGTGGTTTAGTTTCTTCTAAGCTGATATTATCTATAAATGTATTTCTCAAATTTCTGCCTCCTAAAATCTATATACCTTTACCCTGCTTCCTTTTTCCAGCCCCTCTATATTACTCTCCAATACTATATACCCGTTGGATTTGGTCATAAGGGTGGTCATCCCCGATTTCCCGAAAATAGGATTAATAACTATCTCATTGTTTTCAATAGTTTTAGCAATCATCTGATATGTTGTCCGTCCAGGGGTCGAATGAAGGTTGTGGGATAAAATTCCATGGTAATAGTCATCTTCATCCTCACAAAAGTATAGGCTTTCAATAAGTTTTTTTACAACAATATTAAAAACAACCATGGAGGAGATGGGATGCCCGGGCAGACCAAAAATCAATTTATCGTTGGATCTACCGATAATAGTCGGTTTCCCAGGTTTTATGGAGATCCCATGGACAAAGACCTCCCCTCCGTCCAAGAGGGAGATAACCTTGCTGGTATAATCGTAGTTCCCGGCAGAACTTCCCCCTGATATGAGCACTATATCTGAATTTTCCGTTGATTTCTTTACCTCTTTTAGTATAGTTTCAAAATTATCTTTCACTATTTTTTTCTCTACAACAACCCCGAATTTCTGGATAGCCAGAGAAAGGGTGTAGGAGTTTACATCCCTGATTTTACCCATCCTGTACTCCTCATCTTCCCCTATGATCTCATCTCCTGTGGAAATTATAGAAAATTTAAATTTTTTAAATACGGGCAGGTTATATATCCCCAGAGATGCCAAAGCCCCTATATTTTCAGGGGTTATAGTTGACCCTTTTTTCAGGATAACGTCATCTGCCTTTACATCTTCTCCCATAAGCATTATATTTTCAAAACTACTCACCGGTTTATGAACCAGCAGGGTATCTTCCAATATCTCACAATACTCTATCATGATCATGGAGTCTGCACCTGTAGGAATCATGGCACCTGTAGGAACATATATTGCCTCTCCACTTTCCAATTTTTTAGAGGTGTCTTCCCCCATCAAAACCTCGCCTTTTATGGTGAAAAATGCAGGAATCCCCTGGGAAGCCCCCAGGGATTCCTTGGATTTTATAGCATATCCGTCCACTGTGGATCTGTTAAATTCAGGGACATTTACACTGGCTGTAACATCTTCACACAGTACTCTCCCCAGTGAATCTTCCAGTTTACATGTTTCTTTCTTCCCTTTAAGTGATGGTATTTTTTTTAAAATTAATTCCTCTATCTCATCTATATCGGTTACCTTTAAAAAATTCATATTTTTAACTCCCCTTTTATCCCATTCTTAATTTTTCCAAAACTATCTTTTCTCCCTTTAAATTCTCAAAAAAACTATGATCGTGGGTTACAACAATTATCGTGTTACCCTGCCGATTATATTCTTTCAAAATATCTATAAGTTCCAGTTTAGCTGATTTATCCAGGTTTGCTGTAGGTTCATCCAACATCAGTAGTTTGGGAGAAAATGAAAGTGCCCTTACAATGGCGACCTTCTGGGTTTCCCCGCTTGAGAGTTTGGAGGCCTCCTTGTTTTTTAATGTTTTTAAATTAAATATATCCAAAAGAGCTGTCATACTCTTCTCTATATCCTCTCTTTTCCTGATCTTTAACGGGTATGCAATATTTTTATAGACATCCCCTTTTAGCATATATGGATTTGCATCTACCAATGAAATCTCCTCTGCTGTAAAAGAATCATCTATTCTACCCCGGTAGTCTTTATCTACCTTGGCTAAAATATTTAATAGGGTGGATTTCCCTGCCCCGTTTTCCCCCAACAGATAAGTGATCTCACCATTTCTAAAGGTAAGTTCGGGAATATTTAAAATATCTTTCCTGTTAAACTTTTTTTTTAAATCTTTAATCCTAATATCCTTTATCACAGCTAATTATTCACCTCTATTTTATGAACATATATGAAATTATTAATTAAAAATGTAATTCCCAACAATATTATCCCCAAGGCTATTCCTGTAGAATAATCCCCCATTGAATTTAACATGGAGATCGACGTTGTCATCACTCTGGTAGAACCCTTGAGGTTTCCTCCTACAATCATCACTGCCCCTACCTCTGTTATTGCACGGGAAAAACAGGTGATTACTATGATCAGCAGCTCATCTTTCAGTTCAAACAAAATTAAAAATAACCTGTCTTTTCTCCTGCCACCCAGTATCTTCCCTACCCTGTTTATCTTTCGTGCCTTGGAACGACTCAATGTATAGGTCAGACTCAGACACAGGGGTAAGATCAAGAACGACTGGGCTATAATAATGGCTGTAGGAGTATACAGTAATTCTAAAAAACCAAATATTGAGTTTCTGGATAACACCAAAGCTATTACCAGCCCTACTACTACCGAGGGGACCCCCATCAGAGAGAATATTGTTCTGGCAAAAAAAACTTCACCTCTAAATTTTTTCAGCCCCAACTTTAATCCTATGGGTATAAATACAACTGAAATTATCGTTGTTGAGATAAAGGCAACTCCTATTGAAAGGAAAATAACTTCATACAATTCCTTATTTAAAGAAATTATCAGTTGAAATGCCCTTATAAATCCATTTAATATATAATCCATGTTTTTTCCTTTTAAGTTTACTTCACAATAAATAAGCAACGTGACGTTGCATCCAGGTTTTTCCGATTATCCGCCTATACTTACCATGTTTTTCTTTATATATTTTTTTTCATCCAATCTGTGTTCCTTGGGTTTTTCTCCCATAATTTTTTTTAAGGCTCCCAATGGGTCTCTTTCACCTAAGACTCCCAACAGATCATATTCTATATCTGAATGTAAACAGAGCTTTAACTTCCCCTCGGAAGTTACCCTTATCCTGTTACAGGAGGAACAAAATTTATTTGAATTGGGAGATATAAATCCTACTTCTCCCTTTGAACCCGTTAATTTATAAATTTTAGCTATATTTTCTTCCCTGTAAAATTTTAATTCCCTGTATTTTTTCAGGACTTCTTCTGCTGAATATTGTTTACCTTTTCCCCACTCTATATTATCTCCCATTGTCATCAACTCAATAAACCTTATCTGAACTTTCCGGTCCCTGGTAAATTTTATAAACTCCCCTATTTCATCACTGTTAAAGTCATTGATCAAAACACAGTTTATCTTTATGGGAACCATGTTCAACTCTTCCAACCTGTCTATGGACAATAAAATTTTGTTTAAACCATCTACCCCTGTTATCCCCTTAAATTTATCCCTTTTAAAGGTATCAAGACTCAGGTTTACCCTGTCCAGTCCTGCTTTTTTTAGTTCTTCTAATTTATCCGATAGCAAGAAACCGTTGGTGGTCATGGTAATCTCTTCTATCCCGCTTATACCTTTTATCTCCCTTACTATCTCCACCAGATCTTTTCTTAAAAGGGGTTCTCCCCCTGTTAACCTGATTTTTTTTATTCCCACTTTTGAAAATAATTTTACCAGATCAACTATCTGCTCCTGTGACATATTTTTTTCATAACAGTGGATATTATCACAGGGGCTGCAGTATTTACACTTAAAATTACAACTATCCGTCAATGAAATTCTTAGATAGTCTATATCTCTGCTATATGAATCTAACATATTTCCTCCCTCTACTTTCTGGCACAGTCCCCTGTTTTTTTCAATAAAATTTCCAGACCGTGATGTACTGGTTCTAACATATATTCTAATATTTCCCTTACTGCTTTAGGACTTCCGGGAAGGTTGATTATCAGTGTATTCTTTCTGATACCTGCAACCCCTCTGGAGAGCATCCCACGATTAGTGATCTTCATACTAAAAGCTCTCATAGCCTCTGGTATTCCCGGCGTCAGCCTTTCTATAACTTTCAGGGTCGCTTCTGGTGTTACATCCCTTGGAGAAAATCCCGTCCCTCCTGTGGTTAAAATTAAATCTATATCTCCTCTTTCTACTATCTCTAATAATTTGCTCTCGATAAGATCCTCTTCATCTGGAATGAGATCTGATACAATAACTTCATATCCAAAATTTTCCACACACTCTATGATTACTTTTGTACTCAGGTCTTCCCTCTCACCTTTAGACCCTTTGTCACTCATACAGATTATTCCAACCCTCATAATTTCACTCCTCATTATCAATAATAATATATTCTATTTTAGTTATATCAAGCATAATATACCTCATTTTTATATAAATCAAGTTTTTTCCAGAATTATGTAGTTTAATACCAAAAAAAAATCCATAGATATTTCTTTGACATAATGTTATTACCACTAGACATCAAAGAAACATCCATGAATCATAAACATTTTAAAGATAATAAAATAAAGGCATAGGGAGATTTTTTTATTTTTCCCCCTCCCACTCAGAGTGGAAATTTTCTAAAAATTCTTCCATTACCCTGTGCCTGTTCTGGGCTTTTTCATATCCTGTTTTAGTATTCATCTTGTCCTTTAACAGCAGAAGTTTTTCATAGAAATGACTTATCGTATCTTCCTTGGCTTTCCTGTCCTTCATATCCAGATCACAGTCTGGAATATACATAACCCTTTTTTTATACCCTCCATATGCAAAAGTTCTGCCGATTCCTATGGCTCCTATGGCATCTAATCTGTCTGCATCCTGGACTATCTCCCCCTCGATAGTTTCCATCTTATGTTTATTTTTTCCACCCTTAAAGGATATATTATTGGCTATATAGACTACATGATCTATGATTTCATTCTGCACTCCCAGCTCCTGCAGAAATTCAGTTATGATATCTTTTCTGTCCTCATCGGTGTATCCAAATTTGTGGTCTGCTATATCATGGAGAAGAGCCCCTAATTGAACCACAAAGATATCTATATTCCCTTCATAAAGGGGTTTTTCCTTCTTGGCTATATCCAGTGCATTGTTAAAGACCCTTACAATATGCCACCAGTCATGTCCAGATCCTTCTCCTTCTAATTTTGCCTTAACAAATTCTTTTGTTTTTTCTATAATCAATTTCCTTTTCATCCCCAACACCCCTACAAATATTTTTTTATACTTTTATTTTAACATATTTATTTGATCTCCATATTGAAAGATGGTCTAATCCAAAAAAAGAATACTGTAAACAGTATTCTTTTTGGATTTTATCCCTATATATTCTAATTATATAATTAAAGTTTTTTAGTATTCCCCTTCTTTGGCTTTCCCTGTACTTACTAAGCTGACACCAGAAGATGTTCCCAATCTAGTTACTCCCATCTCAATATATTTCATGGCAGTTTCTACATCTCTTACTCCACCAGCGGCCTTTATCTGTGCTCTATCCCCTACTACTTCCTTCATAAGAGCTACATCTTCAAATGTAGATCCTCCTGTCCCGAATCCTGTAGAAGTTTTTACAAAGTCTGCTCCTGCATTGACAGAAAGCTCACAGGCTTTTCTTTTTTCTGCATCTGTTAAATAGCAGTTTTCATGGATAACTTTTAATACATGAGTTCCCATAGCTTCCTTTATCTCTCTGATCTCAGATTCTACCTCCTCGAACTTACCGTCTTTTAAGAATCCAATATTGAGTACCATGTCGATCTCATCTGCTCCATCTTCGATACATTTTTTAGTTTCGAATACCTTTGCAGCTTTAGACATAGCTCCTAGTGGAAATCCTATTACTGCTGCAATTTTTACATCTGATCCCTCTAATTCTCTCTTAGCCAAAGGTACATAAGATCCATTTACACATACTGAAAAGAAGTTGTATTCACGAGCTTCCTTACATAATTTAATTATATCTGCCTCTGTAGTCGTCGCCTTTAATACTGTATGATCTATATACTTGTTTATCTCCATGATTTTATTCCTCCATTTTTTTATTTTCTATCGTCATTTTAAATTAATCTAAACTCAAAGTCAATTATCCGATCATGTCTAATATTGTCGGAATTTTTTCTACTTTTTCCTTAGAAAATACAAAGGCACTTTTTAAAGTTTCTAGAATCTCATCTCTCATGTTGTTTTGATGGTATAGAGTTAGAATAGCTT
The DNA here is from genome assembly GCA_964619915.1 of uncultured Fusobacteriaceae bacterium. Classification (GTDB taxonomy): domain Bacteria; phylum Fusobacteriota; class Fusobacteriia; order Fusobacteriales; family Fusobacteriaceae; genus Psychrilyobacter. Next base: position 17,213 of record CAZUGM010000012.1, read on the forward strand.
CTCCTGACTCAAACTTATCTCCTACCTTCTTATGCATTATCAACCCGACTGAATGATCGATTATATCTTCCTTTGTAGCTCTTCCTGCTCCTAACATCATTGCAGCTTTACCTATTTTTTCAGCATCAATATGTTTTATATATCCGCTTTCTTCCACATTAAATTCAAAAGTTTCAGTGGCTATATTAAGCAGTGAATAGTCATCACAGATATCCGGATTTCCACCGCTTCCCTTTACAAATTTTTTCAGCATCTCAAGAGCTTTTCCGTTCTCTATAACTTGCTTTACCTTTTCGATCCCTTCTTCCAATGTTTTTACATCACCTTTTAAGATCAATGCCTGTGCTCCCAATACCTCCACTAAATAAGTGAAGTCCTTTGGTCCGTTCCCTTTGAGAGTTTCCACAGCTTCCACTATTTCCAGTGAGTTACCTACGGCATTCCCCAATGGTTCGTCCATATTAGTAAGCATACATACGATATTTCTGTCGAATGCCTTCCCCAAATCGTACATTGTCTGAGCTAATTTACGTGCCTCAGTAAGGTCCTTCATAAATGCCCCGGAACCTACCTTTACATCTAAAATTATTGCATCTGCATGAACTGCCAGCTTTTTACTCATTATAGAGCTGGCAATAAGAGGAATGCTCGATACGGTAGCCGTAACATCTCTAAGTGCATAAAGTTTTTTATCCAGAGGAACTATTGTGTCCGCCTGTCCCATGAGTCCTGTTCCTGTTTCATTTACTATCTTTATCAACTCTTCCTTTGAGTTACTAAATTTAAACCCTTTGATCGACTCAAATTTATCTATAGTTCCACCGGTGTGACCCAGTCCCTTACCGGATAATTTTGCCGTTCCCATTCCCAGGGCACCAAATATAGGAGCTAAAGCTATAGTTGTCTTATCTCCTACTCCTCCTGTAGAATGCTTGTCTATCAGGAATTTCTCTACACCGGGAAAATCTATTGTTTCTCCCGAATCTATCATAGTCTCTGTGAATACTTTCAATTCCTCTGTAGTCATTCCGTTAAAATAAACAGCCATTAAAAAAGATGCAATCTGGTAATCAGGTACCTCTCCTGCCTGATAATTTTCCAATAAAAATCTTATCTCCTCATCGGTTAAAATTTCTTTTTCCCTCTTCTTTTGGATAATGTCAACTATTCTCATTTTTAGCCTCCCCATATAATACAACTCTGTCTATAATATTATAACTTCTATTTTTTTATTTCCTCTTAAACCACTATTATTATTTTGATTTTCTTCTAAAAATATGATATAAAATTTTATAAGTTAATTATAGGACAGGTGGCATAAATGGAGGAGAACGGATGAAAAGCAGTCAAATTATAGAAAATTTTATCGATACATATCAGTTGAATAACTTGTTTTCTAAGGAAAATATCAATTTATTTAAATTAAAAAAATATTCCAAGGGAGAAAATATAATCAATGCCAAAGATGAGGTAAAACACATATATTTTATAGTATCTGGAGGAGTCGATATCCACTCTTTTTTAGCCAGCGGCAGGAGTATCTTTATCAATAAACTGTCTCCCCCGGAAATATTCGGAGATGTAGAATATCTGGGAGAAACTTCCATGTTATTTGATGTAGCTGCCAATTCTGACAACACCCTTATTATGAGCATCTCATTCAAAGCCATAGAAGCACATCTCATGGACAATTCCCAGCTATGGAGATTTTTAGGGGTAGCTTCTACCCGAAAATTACTAAAAACAAACAGAGCCATCCTTCTGAAAGAGGGCTTTAACTTAAAAAACATCCTGGCTCTTCATTTGGTTAAAAATGATCACCTTATAAATTTTAAATCTTTAAATGAACTATCCAAAGAATTAAATGTAAGTTATCGTAATTTAACCAGGATCATAAAATTTTTTACAGATTCAGGCATAATTAAAAAAGACCGGAAAAGCATCGTTACCTTAGATAAGGACGCTATAAAAAGATATTCTAAAGAGATATAAAGTGTCCCATACCATGATTAATCACAGTATTTTTCTAAAAAATAAAAAAAACTAGGATTTAAAAAATCCTAGTTTTTTTTTATTACTTTTAATCTCTTAATTTTTGCTTTATCTCCTGATATTCTTCCTTTGTAATCTCACCATTGACGTATCTTTTCTTCAGTATCTCCATGCAGTTTTCATCTTTCTTTCCTCTGTAACTTCCTTTCCTTCCCAAATAAAGATTCTTAACTATAGAAACCATTGAGACAGCAATCAATATCCAGAATATAAACATAAATATCCCGTGGCCAAAAAACATCGAATTTCCAAAACCGAACCCGCAATTATCTATCATTCCACTCTCCTCCTCTTTTCACACTAAAATTATATTGTAGTTGTGTGAAAATTTAGTGAAGTTCTTATTTAAATTTTTTTATTCTTTTATTTCTTTTAATTTATGCATCTCTTTCTGCAGGTGGTTATTTGATCTTTTCAAAAACTTTAAGATAGTATTTTGTTCCTCTCCGATAAAGGTTGAAAAACAGCAACATGACGTTACATTCAGATAAGTAAAATTTAGATTTTTGAATTTCCTAGATAATAAAAAAACCCTCCAAAATTGAAGGGTTTTAAACTTATTTTATTTCAATCTTTCCTGAAATTAAGTCTTTCTTTATTTGTTCTAATTTAGCTAAATTTTCCTCTCCGATAAGCTCTTTAGAAAATTCAAAATTAGTAGTTCCCATCCCATTCTCTTTTAATCCTAAAACAACTGTTCCAGCTGTAAAGTTTCCGGCTAATCCCTCAGAAGCTGCATTGAATACAGATATGTCTACTCTTTTTAAGATTGAAGTTAAGATTTTCCCTTCCACTTCTCCATCCTGATTTGAATCTACACCAATTCCGTACAAGTCTTCTCTGCTTTTTATAGCTTCCATAACTCCTCTACCAGATCCGCCTGCTACTGTAAATATAACATCTACACCATTTTCTGCCATTGATATAGCTAGTTCTTTTGCTCTGGCAGGGTCATTGAATGGATTGCTTCCACCAACATATATATCCTTTACTTCAATATCTGGGTTCATATAGTGAGCTCCCTGCTCATATCCTTCGTAAAAACTCTTTATTACCGGAGCATCTACAGATCCTATGAATCCCAATGAATTCTTTTTACTTACCATCTGTCCTAAAACTCCCGCTAAAAAAGAACCTTCTTTTTGGTTAAAGATTATAGATTTTACATTTGGCAGATCCACAACTGAATCTATAACTACAAAATTACTTTCTGGATATTCTTTAGCTACCTTTTCAATACCTTTTTCAGCATCAAAACTTACACCGATTATAAGGTCATAATTTGCTTCTGCAAATTCAGTAAAAAATTGATCAAATTCTGAAAGATTAGTAGGCTCTACATATTTAATTTTTACTCCTAATTCTTTTTCAGCTTTTAAAAGTCCTTCATAAGCTGAATCACTGAAAGATTTATCTCCTAATCCACCTAAACCAAGTACTATTCCTACTTTATAATCAACTTTTTTTACGCCTTCATCTCCTGCGTTTTTAGAGTCCTCTTTTTTTCCACATGCAGTCAATAACATCAAGCTTAAACCCATTAAAAATAACATTATTCTTTTCATCTTTTCATTCCTCCTAATTTTTTAAAAACATCAACACTATCTTATTTCTATATATATAAAATAAAACAGTTTACCAAAAAGTAAACTGCTCGCAATTTACTCATAGTGGCTAATTTAGGTTAGCCGTAGAAACTTTTGTCCATATCACAAATTTATATGAGTTGATTTATTTTTTTATGGTAATATGATAGTATAATAGTATCAAAAAAAATAGGTCTTATGTCCTTTTTTATCCATGAAATTAATTTAAAAAGAGAGGTGTAGTCGATGAAAGTCATTAATAGTCCAAATTTATTAAAAAAATATATTGAATTATATAATATCAACTCCATTTTTTCAGACAACCTTGAAAAATATATGACCCTCTACCAATTTAAAAAAAATGAACACCTGTTTACCTCCTCTGAAAAGGTAAATTATTTCTATCTATTGGTTGCCGGGGGAACAAAAATTGTTTTAAATTTGGAGAATGGAAAGTCACTCCTGATTGATTACAGCAAACCTTTAGAAATGTTAGGAGAGATGGAGATAATAAATAATCCATATTCAAAATATGATATTATTGCTACTGAAGATACCACTGTAATAGGTATTGCTATGAGCGTTTTTTCAAAATTGATTGCCAATGATCCCATATTCTGGAAATACCTTTACAGCTCTACCCTAAACAAATTACAGGCTACTGTTAATTCAAACATCATCTCCTCCTCCTATAGTTTCGAGCATGTTTTAGCCAACTACCTCATCAACCATGCTGTAGAAAAAGGAGATGAAATTTTAATAGA